>JACMQM010000358.1 GCA_014376985.1 Cytophagaceae bacterium
CAAAACATCAGAACCAACGGCTACAGCACCGCTCAACACATCTTTAACCTTATTTCTTTGTATCTTTTCCATATAACGGATATTAAATCCTTGCAAAAAAAGGATATTTTAACCGTATGACAAAAATTTATTGAATAGAATCAGCTAATTTTAACACAGAGCATGAATTAGACATAATGTTTCTTTAAACATTCTTCTTTGTCAATCGAATGATGGGAATGATTTATACGATATTTATCGTCTAAAGTGTAATTGTATTTAAGCATTAGCATAAGATCTCAACGTAGTAAACATGCAAAAACTAGGTTTAAACCAGTCACTCAATCAGAAGTTATCACCGCAGCAGATACAATTCATCAAGTTGCTTCAGATTCCAACAGCAGAACTAGATTCGAGGATAGAAGAAGAATTAGAGATTAATCCTGCGTTAGAAGAAGGGAAAGAAGAAGAGTCATCTGATGAGCCGGCTCAGGAAGAGTCATTTGAAGAAGCGCCGGCTACAGAGAAAGAAGATGACCTCAATGTAGACGATTACCTTCGCGACGACGATATACAAGGCTATAAAATGCAGGGCGATGGCCCTGGTGATGAGGAAGAGAAAGAATTCACCATTGAAAACCAACAAAGTCTTCAAGACAGCTTGTTGTCGCAGCTTGGGTTTATAAAGTTAGACGAGAAACAAACATTGATTGGCAAACAACTGATCGGAAGCATTGACGAAGACGGTTACATTCGTCGTGAAATGGATCTTATAGCCAATGACATCAGCTTTAGTCAAAACGTAGATGTAACGGAAGAAGAACTGGAAGAAGTCTTATTCAAGATCCAGAACTTTGATCCGGCGGGTATTGCTGCACGTACACTGCAGGAGTGTTTGTTATTGCAAATAGAAAGAAGAGATTCAGATTCTCCTGCTGTACTTTTAGCAACCCGTATTCTTCATGAACAATTTGAAGAGTTTACTAAAAAACATTACGATAAAATTCAGAAACGTTACGAAGCTCCGGATGATCTTTTCAAAGAAAGCATTGAAATCATTACGAAGCTGAATCCTAAACCAGGAGGAACGACGGATTCTGAATTGAAAACTATTTATGTAATTCCTGATTTCATTTTGTTTAACAACAATGGAAAACTGGAACTCTCACTCAATGGCAAGAACGCACCGGAACTTCGCATCAGTAGATCTTACACGGAGATGTTTGACACCTATGATAAAAGCTCCAAGCAAGACAAAAAACTAAAAGAGGCTGTAAGTTTTGTAAAGCAAAAACTAGATGCTGCCAAATGGTTTATTGATGCCATCAGACAAAGACAGCAAACGCTGTTGCGTGTGATGGATTGCATCATCAAATTCCAATATGATTTCTTTATAGAAGGCGATGACAGCCGTTTGAGACCAATGATCCTGAAAGACATAGCGGACAGAATCGGAATGGATATTTCTACTATATCCAGAGTGGCCTCCAGTAAAGCCATACAGACAGAATTTGGAACCTACCCTCTTAAATACTTTTTCTCAGAAGGTATTGCTACCGATTCTGGTGAAGATGTAAGCAGCAGAGAAGTGAAACAAATTCTAAAAGAAATCATCGAAGCCGAAAATAAAAAGAAACCATTGGCAGATGAAAAATTAGAAGAGGAATTAAACAACCGCGGCTATAACATCGCCCGACGTACGGTTGCTAAATACCGCGAGCAATTGAATATTCCTGTCGCGAGATTGAGGAAAGAAATTTAGGACATGAGTATGACAACCTCCTTCAGCAGAAAAAGATTTTGGTATACTACTAAAAGGGAGGTGGCCTTGCTTGTTTCTATTTTGTTTCATCCCGTCATGTTGCCGACGCTTTTCTTTGTTTTTGCTACCATCATGATGCCGGCGATCCTGTCTCCGTTTTCCAACAGTAGTCTGCAATTGCGTTTCATCCTTTTGATTTTCATCACGACCATGATCATTCCGGTGGTGATGCTTTGCGTACATTTTCTATTGAGTAAGCGGAAGATCAGCATGGACATGCTGTCCTTGCAAAACACCAAAGACAGAGTTTATCCTTTTTTGCATACCGGTATTTTTTATGCAGGCATCACTTACATTTTCTACGCTAATCTGCATCTGAATACTTTCATTTGTTCCTTCATGGGCATGGTAGCCCTCGCTGTACTTTTATCTTCGGGCATCAGTGTGTTCTATAAAATAAGCGCCCATACCTTGGCGCTTTCAGCATTGACAGCTTACGTCTTTTTATTGCATTTCTTTTTACCGGATGTTGATTTGTTGATCAGTGGCTGCGCGCTCATCTTTATAACCGGGCTGACTGCTTCTTGTCGTCTCTTCCTTAATGCGCATACCCTTGGACAAGTATTTGCCGGATTTATTATCGGCTTACTTTGCACGGCATCTTGTATTGTTTGGTTTTACTAATTTCTGAGCTATGTATAATTTTCTCTTCATTGAAAAAAAAGACGGCATTACGACTATTGTACTCAATAGACCAGAACGCTACAATGCGTTGAATGCAGAGCTCTGCAAGGAAATAGCCACTGCAATAGAAAAATCAGGTGAAGAGAAAGACACCAAAGTCATTCGAATAAAAGGCATGGGCAAAGGATTCTGCGCAGGACTCGATTTGTTTTCCGTAGATCCGAGAGAATTTTCAAGAGCAGGAAACATTGTGACAGATCTATTCAATCCGATTGTTCTTTCTATTAAAAACAATCCTAAACCTGTGGTAGCACAAGTATCAGGTGCAGCGGCCGGAGCCGGATGTTCACTGGCGCTCGCTTGCGACATGGTATATGCTTCGGAAGAAGCTTTGTTTACTTTACCTTTTTTAAAAATAGCTTTGTTGCCGGATACAGGAGCAAGCTATTTACTTGTCAAGCAAGTGGGTTATAAAAAAGCATTTGAAATTTTTTCAGGCAATAAAAATCTTACAGCAAAAGAAGCTGAGTCAATGGGATTAGTTAATAAAGCTTTGCCTGCAGAAGCATTAGAAGAAGCATGCCTTGAAAGCTGTCATCAATTGGCAAAACAAAGTGCTGATCTTTTAGGCAATCTTAAAAAACTATTGCAGGCGGCAGAAACTCAACCTCTGCATGATATTCTAAATCTAGAAGCCTATTACCAGGATCAAGCCGCTGCGCATCCTGCTTTTATGGAAGCGATACAACAATTCAAGAAAAAATAACTCTTAAAAAAAGACTGCCTGCTTTTCAACAGGCAGTCTAAACTCTTATTTCAATCGTTCTACTACCAGTTTTGCAGGTGTAGTTTTTTAATGTTTTTATGTGCTTTGACACATTTGGAACTTCTATACACGCAAGAAGTAATCGTGGTCACCATCAAAGCAGCAAAGAGTGTGGTTAGGAATAGTTTTCTCATGGCTTGATGATTATTTAAGTGGATGTTCTACCATTTCCAATTTATGTCTTTTTACAAAGCTTGTTTGCGCCGCTTCGAATTGAGCATCTACGATTTCTTCTCGTGCTACCAGTTCATTTGTCATCTGATCCAGTTTCGCATGATCTTCTTTCGATCTGTCACGGTTAGCCACTAATACGATGATGTGGTCGTATTCTTTTTTAAAAGAACTTTCATAAAGCTTAAACCAATCCAATGCTGCTTTTTTCAATTCTCCGTCTCCTTCAAAATCAGGCATCGCATTCACTTTTGCTATAGCTGCATCGAAGTCTTTGATTAATTTGGCTTGTTTCATTTTGAGATCTTCTGCAGAACCTTTTTCAAAGGTTCTGAAAAAACTGACTACATCAGGGGTAACCTTATGTTGTAGTTTGATAATCTTGTTGTTGTATTTAGCTGCTTTCTTGTTTTGAGCCTGGGCGACATGACAACATATCGTAAGAGCCAAAAACAGCCATGTGAGTTTTTTTATCATAAGAGCCTCGTTAAAAATTATGGATGCGTTATCTTCTACGATGCATCAAAAAAAAGGTTGTTCCCCTTTATACAGAGGTACTCAGAATAATATTATATTGAAGCCTTCTATTACCAGCTATGAAAAAGACACTCCCACTTTTTTTATTCATTTTCTGTCTAAAAAGTTCTTTTACAATAAGCGCTCAAGATACTCCTTCCGTAAAGGATACGACTTTATTTCAAGAAAATAACGGACTCTCTCTGGATAGCTTACAGGACGAGCCTTTGTCTAACACGAAGCCCAGCACAAAGCTTCTATTTATCAATGAATTGCCTAAAGACTTAGCGATCTCCACTTTAGTTGTACTGCTGTTTGAAGAAAGCACAGACTATTTCAAAAATAAAAACATAAAATACAAAGAGCGATTTAAGGAGTATCCTTATCCTATACTTTTTGTGCAGCCCGGAGCTCTTGAAACGGCAGTAACTACTAATAAATATATGTTGGTAGATTTTCAAAGAAATGCCATCGAACAAAGGTTCAGAGGAAAAGCGGGTGGTGGTGTGGAGCTAAACACCAGACATATCAACTACCACAACTATTGCATACAAGACAATAGAAAACCTGACACCTATTACCGATTGATCAAATGGATCGATTGTGAAAGAGGAGGTGAGATTTTTTGTTTGAAACGATTTATCAAAGGGGTGATTAAAGGAGATTTAGATTAGTATTTTATTGCTTGATGATTAATGCAACAGCATAGGCATTAATTCCATCTTCTCTTCCCACATAACCTAATTTTTCATTGGTTGTAGCCTTTATAGAAATGTCGTCTACACTGATGTTCATCGCCTTTGCCAAAGCCTGTTGCATCTCCGGGATACGAGGATTAATCATTGGTTGCTCTGCAGCAAGACTCGCATCAACATTGGAAATTTCCCAGCCTCTTTCGCGCAGCATTTTACAAACTTCAGATAATAGTTTCTTACTATCGGCGCCGGCCCAAGTGGGATCATTATTAGGGAAATGAAAACCGATGTCACGCAAGTTGGCCGCTCCCAGTAAAGCATCACAAATAGCATGGATCAACACGTCTCCATCGGAATGTGCGACAATGCCCTTGCTATGTTGAAACTTTACACCACCTAACCATAGGTCCAGGCCTTCTGCTAATTGATGCACATCGTAACCAAAACCAACCTTAATTTTCATGCTATCATTTTTATAAGGGACGAGCGAGGAACTAGGAGGCACGAATGCATTCGTCGTTCCTCCAGGCTCCTCGCTCTTAACTATTTCTTCTTGGATCGGTAAATCAACGTACTGCTGTTTTCTAATTTCAAAACCTGCGTTGCCATTTGTCCAACTTGCTCTTTTGTCACGGCACGCAAACGTTCTACTTCACCGTTCGCCAAATTAGGATCTCCTTCTAAAGCCGCAAAAGCTAAGCTCATGACACGATTCAATAATTCACTTTCAGAAAAAATCAGCGTAGACTCGGCCTGGTTTTTTACTTTTTCCAGTTCTTCTGTAGTGACGCCATTGGTCAGCAATTCCTGAATTACTTCGTTGATTCTTCTTTCACCTTCTTCTACTGTAATCCCGTCTTTGAGTTTTCCGTCAATGACAATCAATCCCGGATCAAACGAAGAAGTCACGTAGGATTGCAGCGAATGAAATATTTTATCGGTGTTCACTAATTTATCATAAAGGCGAGAGGACTTACCTCTTCCCAAAATATCACACAGTAAATCGGTAGCGAAAAAATCATTGTTCCAACGGCCACACATATGGTAAGCCCGATAAAAAGCATCCATCGGAACATCGCCTGACATTTCTCCTCTTCTCGCTTCCTTTTGCACCGGCTCTGCAGGCAAGGCACGCAAAGGCTTGCTACCTGCCGGGATAGGACCAAACCATTTCTTAGATAACTCTTTTGCTTTGTCTAATGTGATGTCTCCACCTAACACCAACACGGCATTATTTGGGAGGTAATGGCTATAAAAAAACTCGCGTACTTGATCCATCACTACATTTTCAATGTGCGACAATTCTTTACCAATCGTGGGCCATGCATAAGGATGATGCGTATAGACCATGGGTCTTAGCGTCAGCCAGGCATCTCCGTAAGGTTGGTTTAGGTAACGCTGCTTGAACTCTTCGATGACCACGCTCTTTTGCACGTCCAATACTTTTTGATCAAAAGAAAGCGACAGCATACGATCGGACTCCAGCCAAAATGCTGTTTCAATGTTGGCAGCCGGAACCAATGTGTAATAGTTGGTCACATCAGGCGAAGTAAAAGCATTATTCTCTCCACCCACTCGTTGCAAGGGTTCATCAAACGACGGTATGTTGGCGGAACCTCCAAACATCAAATGTTCGAACAGGTGGGCAAATCCTGTCTTTGCAGGATCTTCATCTCTGGAACCTACGTCATAGATGAGGTTTAATACCACTGTAGGGCGACTATGATCTTCGTGTACAATGACACGCAAGCCGTTTTCTAATTCGAAGGTTTTGAAATCAATCATGAATTTTCTGCGTTCTGAGTCTAAAGATAGGGAAAAAAATTAGTGGTAAGTAGTAAGTTGTAAGTGATAAGTAAAAAGAGAAACCTATCTATAATCATCGTGAATGCTCACTTACTACTTACAACTTACCACTTACACTATAATTTTCCACAAAGTTTTAGTATTATTGAGGTCAGATAAACACTCCATGCAATTCAACCGAACCGGATTTTCAGACGAACTACTGCTAGACCTCTATAAAGGCTTATTGAAGCCCCGTTTGATAGAGGAAAAAATGTTGTTGCTGATTCGTCAGGGAGAAGTGAGCAAATGGTTTTCCGGCATAGGCCAGGAAGCGATTTCAGTTGGTGCCGTTTGTGCCCTGGCGAAGGATGAATACATCTTGCCAATGCACCGCAACCTAGGAATTTTCACAGGACGTAATATTCCTTTACACCGTTTGTTTAGCCAGTTTCAGGGAAAGATGAGCGGCTTTACCAAAGGGCGTGATCGTTCTTTTCACTTCGGTTCCAAAGAACATCATATCGTAGGCATGATCTCTCATTTGGGAGCACAATTGCCGGTAGCCGATGGTATTGCTTTGGCACAAAAACAAAGTAATGCCCACAAAGCAACACTTGTCATATCCGGAGACGGAGGTACAAGTGAAGGTGATTTTCACGAAGCATTGAATGTAGCTGCAGTATGGCAGTTGCCAGTTATATTTTTAATTGAAAACAACGGGTACGGTTTATCTACTCCTAACGCCGAACAATTTCGATTCAATAGTTTTTCCGAAAAAGGCGCTGCCTACGGTATGGATTGCAAAGTCATCGACGGCAATAATGTACTGGAAGTTTACAGCACCATTCAGGAAGTAGCGGAAGACATCCGTCAAAATCCTAAGCCAGTATTGATCGAAGCCTTAACGTTTCGTATGCGCGGACACGAAGAAGCATCAGGAACCAAATACATTCCGCAGGAATTATTTGAAGAATGGGGCAAGAAAGATCCGTTGGAAAACTTTGAGCGTTTTTTAGTGGGAGAACAATTACTCGATTATAAAAGCATTTCTCAATACAGAGAAGAGATAGAAAAAGAAATCGAAGAAGCCTGGGAGAAAACGCGTCAGGATACCTATCCGAATGCGGATGAGCAGAATGAATTGTACGATGTATATGCACCCAATGTACCTGCCGTTATCAAGCCTGCCACCGGATTAAAAAGCAATAAGCGATACATCGATGCCATACAAGACGGCATGCGTCAAGCGATGATTCGCTTCCCAAAGTTAGTGTTGATGGGTCAAGACATTGCAGAGTACGGCGGCGTGTTTAAAGCCACAGAAGGTTTTGTAGAAACTTTTGGTAAAGAAAGAGTACGCAATACTCCTCTTTGCGAATCAGCGATACTCGGCATCTCCATGGGCATGTCTATCCTGGAATACAAGACGATGGTGGAAATGCAATTTGCAGATTTTGTAACTTGCGGGTTTAATCAAATCGTCAATAACCTAGCGAAGTCTCATTACCGTTGGGGACAAGCCGCAGACGTGGTGATCAGGATGCCTACGGGAGCTGGTACAGGCGGAGGTCCTTACCATTCTCAATCGAATGAAGCCTGGTTTTTCCATACACCAGGCTTAAAGATTGTTTATCCTTCTACTCCATACGATGCTAAAGGATTATTACTATCCGCATTGGAAGAACCTAATCCTGTTTTATACTTTGAACATAAGTCTCTGTACCGTTCTTTAAAAGAAGATATACCGGACGATTATTATACCATTCCTTTGGGCAAAGCACATTTAGTGTCAGAGGGTTCTGATTTGAGCATCATTACTTATGGAATGTGCGTGCATTGGGCAGCTGAAATTACTCAGGACATGGGTATCTCCGCTGATTTATTGGATCTGAGAACTCTATTGCCTTGGGACAAAGAAGCGGTAAGAGCTACCGTGGCCAAAACAGGAAAAGTGCTTATTGTGCACGAAGACACCTTAACCGGTGGAATTGGCGCCGAAATCGCTGCCTGGATCTCAGAACACTGCTTTGACTTATTAGACGCCCCTGTCTTCCGGGAAGGCGCTTTGGATACTGCCGTTCCATTTGCTGGAGCGCTGGAAAACAACTTTTTACCGAAAGAACGAATGAAACAGAAGATATTTGCGTTATCAAACTATTGAGCCGCAGTAAAATAAAAAAAGACATCCTTGATATCTCCATATTCATTATATTTGGTTAAACCGTTACCTCATGAAACAGCTCACACTTTATAGCCTCCTACTCGCTTTATGCTGTACCCTGCTTTTTTCGAGCAGCTGTAAAAAAACCGATTATCCTTGCCCAGGTTTAGGGAAATCGGACAGTGCGGATTTGAGCCCTTTTGACGAAGAAGGGAATCTGAAAGAAGACGGTAAGAAAAAGAAAGGTAAAAAGAATAAAGTAGGCCGTTTCGATGCCAATACTGGTTTGATTGACAAGAAAAAACCAGCCAAGCTGAATAAGCCTCAGAAAACAAGATTATACTAGTTGGCTTTCCAAATTAGACTCATGATATTATCCTTCTTCCGCGTTCCTTTTTTTTTGATTTTAGGTTTGCTTTGGCTCTCCAGTGTTACGACCGCTTGGGCTCAAAAGAACGATCCTAAAAATGAGGCTACTGATAAAGTACCCAGTAAAAAGAAGACCAATAAAAACAATAAGGACATGGCAACCAACCAGGGCGACCGGTTGGAGCGTGAAACCAAGTCCAATGAAGGATACAATGCACGTGCCTACGTAGTGGCTGACACTAAAAAAAGAAGTAAGCAAGCCAAAGACATGGCCAATAATCAGGGGGATATGCCGATCCGTGTATCTAAAATGCAGCCTCCTAAAAATGAACAAGTCTATACCGTAGACGACAGTAAAAAACGTCAGCTCACGAAAGAAATGAGTAAATACTCGGGCGACATGATTGCTGTGGGTATTGACCGTAAAAAAGAAAAAGACAGAGCTCGCTACCAGGGTGAATTACCGAATAACTTCCTGGCTAAACGTGCCAAAGCAAGAGAAGAAGCGAGCCGTGAAATGGGTAGTTATAGTGGAGATATTTCAGTAAAAACATTAGAGTCGCGTGCGAAAGGCATTCGCAAGAAGAGTAAGAAAATGGCCCAGTGGCAGGGAGATATTATTGTGCACCGCAAGAAAGAAGGCATGCACCCGAGTTCTGTTTACCGAGGTGGTTTAGTCAAAAATTCTTACAAAGCGAAAGAGCGTTACAGACAACGCATGATGAAGCAAAACAATAAAAATTCGGACAAAGACAGCGCTCAGCCGAATTATATGAAAAAGAAAAAGAAAGATCAACGTCCGACTTATGATAGCCGTGAAGCTGAAATCTGGAATTTGAAACAACCGAAATAAACCATGATTGTGCATTGGAACAACTAGGTTTATTTAAGCTGGTTGTTCACAATAATCGAATGATTAAATGATTTGCATGATTCTAATGGCCTTTACCATAATCGGAATTAAATGAACTGGAATAAACTGTCAGACATCAATCAGTTGGATGATCTAGTGAAAGCATCTGTAAATCATCCTGTGTTAATTTTCAAGCACAGCACCCGTTGTTCGATGAGTTCGACCGCGCTCGACAGAATCGAGCGTTCCTGGAAAACAGAAGAGGTGCACGGTTTAGAGCCCTATTACCTGGATCTGATTCAATATAAAAACATCTCTGGTGCCATCGAATCCAAATTTGATGTAGAACACCAATCTCCGCAAGCATTAATCATAAAAAATGGGAGTTGTGTTTACCACGCCTCCCATTATGATATTCGTTATCAGGAATTGTTAAAGCATCTGTAGTAAGTTGTTCAATGAAGTTGCGTGAGGGATAGAAGCGGAAAGCCCGCAGCGAGTCATTATGTTTGATTCACTTTTTAGAATGTTCCGAGCGAGGACTTGGAGCGGATAGCCCGACCCGAAGGGGCACGCCCACATTCAAAGTCGACACTTCACCATTCCTACCCAATCTTTTTACTGGTAAATAAATTCTACTTCCTGCTTCAGATCAGGATGCAAAGAAAGCGCCACCGGACAGGTTTCTGCAATCTTTTTTAATGTTGCTCTGGTCTCTGCATCTTTAGGAGCCGTAGCGGGAAATGTCAATTTAACTCGTACGACGGCTATCTTTCTTGGTGCAGTCGAAGTCATTATTTTTTCAATATCAGCATACGCACCATTAATGTTCCATCCGTTTTTATTGGCATGTATACCCAACGTAGTAATGATACAAGATGCCAAAGAAAACGAGGTAAGATCAGTTGGAGAAAAAGCTTCGCCTTTTCCATTGTTATCTACCGGAGCATCTGTCGTGATTTTCATGCCGGATTTCAAATGAGTGCCTTCTGTTCTCAAGTCTCCTAGGTATTCTACTTCTATTTGTTTCATTGCCTACTTTTTTAGCTTATTCTACAAAAATACCACTGAAAATCCTTTACTAATAATTTTCCGGCAAATTAGCTGTTTATCTGCCACTCATGCCCTCGCTAAAAATGGCAATTGGATGACCTATTAAATTTTTTTTATAGTAACTTTACTTCATATCTAAAGGCCTTGTACACAAAACTAGTCATATTCGTTGTTTTCGCTTCTCTGGTATTTGCACTACCCAGCTTTGGTCAACGCGAAGGAGATATTCTTTATAACAAAGAGATAACAGGAGGCATTAACTTTCATACCAATGGAGGATTGATCGGAGGCTTCATGCTACGCTACACCAAGAAATTCGACAGAGGTGAATACAAATTCTCCGGTGCCTCAACACCTGGAGTAGGCGCTGCTACTGCACTTAGTATTCCTTCGGATAAACTGTTTTGGCAAGTTGGACTGGAAGTTAGTTTCATTAAAAATCCCAAAGAACTTCGTTACCTCAATCCTACTACCAACAATACCTACATCGCCTTCAAAAAAAATGCGATGTTTGTCATCCGCCCGCAAATAGGCCTTGAATGGGTACTGTTTAGAAAAGCAGAAGAAGATGGCGCACAAATAGATTTCATCTTAGCAGGAGGTCCATCATTGGGTTTTCTAAAACCCTATTATATCGAATACCAATACGGGACGACTTCTAAATTTGAAGCCTTCGATCCCAATGTTCATAATGACTTTAACCGGATATTAGGAGCTGCAGGAGCTGCAACGGGTCTTGACGAGTGCAAGGTGGTGCCTGGATTTCATATTAAACCTGCTTTGTCTTTTGAAATGGGAAAATTCAATGGTAATGTCACAGGATTGGAAATTGGGGCTTTGTTAGAAGGCTTTACTGAAAAAATGGTTATCCTTCAAGTACCCGATACTGAGCCTAAATCCATAAAAAATAAGCAGTTTTTCAGCTCTGTATACCTGACTGTATACTATGGATTCAGACGTTAAGAACTCTAAGCTGAACAGAAATGTTCGGGATATAGTGTTAGCAAAATAGATATGATCGAACTACCTACCATACAGAACAACGGTCCTAAAAACAACAAGCCCGATTGGCTAAGAGTGAAGTTGCCGACCGGTGAAGATTATCGTCGTGTACGTCAATTAGTAGACGATCATAAACTGAATACGATCTGCCAAAGCGGAAATTGTCCTAACATGGGCGAATGCTGGGGTGCAGGGACGGCGACGTTCATGATCTTAGGGAACGTGTGTACACGCAGCTGTTCATTTTGTGCAGTAGCCACCGGGCGCCCCAATGAATATGATGCAGACGAGCCGCAACGTGTAGCCACAGCGGTGAAGTTGATGCAAGTAAAACATTGCGTGATTACTTCTGTAAACCGCGATGAATTGAAAGACAGAGGTGCAGACATCTGGCACCAGACCGTGAAGTTGGTGAAAGAACTTTCTCCAGAAACTACGATTGAAACATTAATCCCTGATGTGAAAGGAAACTGGGAAGCTTTGGAGCATATGATTTCTCCGGGCCAGGAAGTTGTTTCACACAACATGGAAACAGTAAAAAGACTGTACCGTATGGTGAGACCTCAAGCGAGATACGAGAGAAGCCTTGAGCAAACAAAACGTACCAAAGCATATGGCAAGCGTACCAAATCAGGCATCATGCTTGGATTGGGCGAAACCAAAGACGAAGTGAAAGAAGCGATGAACGATCTACTTGAAAACGGATTGGATGTTTTGACACTGGGTCAGTATTTGCAACCTACTAAAATGCACATTGAAGTAGCAGAATTTATCCATCCTGATATGTTTGCTGAATACAAAGAAATCGGACTCAGCATCGGCTTAAGCTATGTAGAGTCAGGACCATTGGTTCGCTCTTCTTATCACGCAGAAAGACACATTTAAACAATAAGAGATCAGACTAATAACTGATTCAGATCTCAGTTTTCAGATCACTCCATTATGTCCTCCATTCAGAAAAGCGAAATTAAAAAAGTCACTACCCATCAACTTCAGGAAATGAAGTACCGTGGTGAAAAAATATCCATGCTTACGGCTTATGATTTTAGTATGGCCCGTTTACTGGATGCGGCAGGAGTAGATGTGATTCTTGTAGGAGACTCTGCTTCTAATGTGATGGCAGGTCACGAAACAACATTACCCATTACACTGGATCAAATGATTTACCATGCATCTTCTGTGATCAGAGCAGTGACACGGGCATTGGTAGTGGTAGATCTTCCATTTGGTTCTTATCAGGGAAATTCTTCCGAAGCGCTTCGTTCTGCGATCCGCATCATGAAAGAATCTGGAGCACATGCCGTAAAGATTGAAGGCGGATTGGAAATTAAAGAATCCGTGTTGCGTATCCTTAGTGCAGGAATTCCAGTGATGGGACACTTGGGCTTAACGCCACAGTCTATCTATAAATTCGGAACATATGCTGTGCGTGCGCAGGAAGAAGTAGAAGCAAAAAAATTAAGAGAAGACGCCAAGTTACTTCAGGACTGCGGTTGCTTCTCTGTTGTACTGGAAAAAATTCCTTCCATCTTAGCGAAAGAAGTATCGG
Organism: Cytophagaceae bacterium; assembly: GCA_014376985.1. Lineage (GTDB taxonomy): Bacteria > Bacteroidota > Bacteroidia > Cytophagales > Cytophagaceae > JACMQM01. Next base: position 13,409 of record JACMQM010000358.1, read on the forward strand.
AGCATCTGCAAATACCAGTGATCGGTATTGGAGCAGGACCGCATACAGACGGACAAGTATTGGTTTCTCATGACATGTTGGGAATCAATAATGAATTCAAACCACGTTTTCTTAGAACGTATGCAAACCTGCAGGAAGTGATCCACAATGCCGTGACTCAATACATCAAAGACGTGAAGTCAAATGATTTTCCTAATCAAAACGAGTGTTACTAACGCAAATGCAGTCCGCTGAATTTGTCAATCCTTATTCCAATTACTTCGATGTAGTATACGAAGACAATCATCTGATCGGTGTCAATAAACGGTCAGGTGTATTGGTGCAAGGCGATACTACCGGCGATACTCCACTCAGTGAGTACGTCAAAAACTACCTCAAAGAAAAATACGAGAAACCAGGCAATGTCTTTGCCGGCGTTATCCATAGGCTCGATAGACCCGTGAGCGGACTTACCCTGCTTGCTAAAACATCCAAAGCTTTGGAACGCATGAACGAGCAATTTCGTGAGAAACAAACTCGCAAAATTTATCACGCACTTGTAAAAAATGAACCGCCACAATCAGAAGGCACTTTGATTCATTGGCTGACGAAAGACAGCAAGAAGAATGTTTCCCGAGCGCACAACAAAGAAGTGACGGAATCTAAAAAATGCGAGTTGCATTACAAAGTGATTCGTAAGACAGACAATTATTTTTTACTGGAAGTACAACCCGTAAGTGGCAGGTCTCACCAGATCCGGTGCCAACTGGCAGCGATGGGTTGTCCCATTAAAGGAGATTTAAAATATGGATTTGCACGATCCAATTCAGACGGGGGCATCTCTTTGCATGCTTACGAATTACATTTCATTCATCCTATCAGCAAAGAGAATACCAGCATACACGCTCCCTATCCCATTCCTTCTTCCTGGGATATGCTAAAAATCTAACGAGACAGTTATTACGTATATAAAAAATGAAAACGGAACAAACAAGCACCGCAGACAAACTGAAAAACAAATGGGATTTAAAAAATAATGCAGAACTCGCATTTGTGTTCTTGATATTTTTAATCACAGCGGTTTCAGGTTTCTTTCTGGCAACTAAACCCATTCTTAAATCTTTTGGCCTTCAGGATACCTTACCTGAGTTTGCATTTCTTTTATTGAGTGCTCTTGCTACAATACCATTATTACTTGTGGTGGTGGTCTTTTTAAATTATAATAAAAAATTAAAGCAAAGATGGTTGCTCAAATCTAACTGGCAATTCTTCCTTATCATTGTTTTATTTTCCATCACCGGTTCCAGTTCTGTCAGAGTGGCGCGTCCTATCTTGGATTTTCTTGGTGTACATAATACGATGGCTTGGTACATCTACTGGCCTTTACGCATTCTGATTGTATTTCCTGCATATCAATTGTTGTTCATGTTATTCGGCACACTGCTTGGCCAATGGGAATTTGCCTGGCGCTTTGAGAAAAAAATGTTGGGTGGATTCGGACGTTTGTTCGGAATGAAACCGGAAAAGAGAGATCAGAAATCTGAAATCTGAATTAAATATTTTTTATCTGATTTCAGATTTCTGATCTCTATAATTATAGCTTCATCAGCTCAAACACTTCCTGCATACAAGAAGCCTCCTGCGGAGGGGCCTGCATATCTTTCCACGCTTCTTTATCAAACGATAAATTAATATTCGAATCCGATGTAGGAACGATAACACCTTCTCTCTCATGAGGGAATATCACCGCAGCGTGGTCGAATTCCATTCTCTCGATGGAGTGGCTAAACTTTCTAAATTCTTCTTGTTTGAAATTGATGATGACATTCTTATTCCAAAAGAAGACTACCTTACAATGCACACAATGACAAATGACGATATCATTGATGGCACTTAATCCTTTGATTTCACACATAGCTTATAACTATTTGAATGGTGTTGTCAAACTAAAATGAATGTTGTTATTTTCCGATCCAGACCAGCGCTGCAATTTTTTTATAATAGAAAGCAATCAGAGCTACTGTCAACATAAGGAATAAACCTGTTTCAATATTTTCATCCGGACGATTGTCCAGGAATAGATGTAAAGTAAAGATGTTGAGAATAATAGGCAATAATAACAGTAAGCCAGCTAATCTTGTTTGCGGAATAAGCATGAATAAACCTGCAAGGATTTGAAATACGCCGACCATTTTTAAAAATCCATTTTGACTCGTACTTTTCATTGTTCACTTAAAAGCAACAGGCGGCGAATATACTCCTCATAATACTGCTTCTACCAAAGCTACTTTATCTTCTGAACGCGGAGGTTTAGGAATATTTTTTTCACTCCTGCATAAATGAAAAACGCTGCCAATAGAATAGTAGAAAGAGCATGAACAAGGTTGAGATTCTTTAAAAACATTGTCAAAAGAGTTAATCTTAAATACAATGCTATTTAGAATAATTCTAAAATAATTTAAAAAGAAGATCAGGAAAAATCGATGAGAATACCCTGAACGAGGTAGCACATTGTTTATGGAGAATATAAAAACGGCCTGATACATGTCGCATCAGGCCGTTCATTAAATGATTGTGCCGATTCGTCAATATATGAGTACCCAGGCACTCTTATGTCCTTTACGTTTGAACTCTTCCATTTCTTTTCTGGCCCTTTCGTAATCGTCAAATTCCTTTCCTACGACATAAAACAATGTCTGCGTTTCATTGTATGTGATATAGGTTTCGATTTTTTTAGAAGCATACATCTTGGCCAGCTTGGTTGCAAAATCTCTCGTACGACTGGTTTGAAAGATCACGTAATTACCTTTTGCTAATTTTATATGTTTGCCATTCGGCGCATATTTATAGATCGTATCGTTGCTATGACGGACACTATCCATGGCCACATAGTGTGCAATCTCTCCTACTTCATGACGCAACCTGCTCATTTCGGTTTCTAATTCTTTAATACGAATCATCATTGAATCCTGTACTTCATTATGCACTGGAACTGGAACAGCCGTTGCTTCTTCATCCAGCGCTGCCTCAGGAACTTTCTTTGACTTCGGTTTAATCAGGTAAGTCAACACAATTTCATGAGCGCCTTTGGATAATCCTTTGACTTTTCCTGTGGGTGTTTCATAAGCATAACCTAAGTTTAGGTTTTCTATCGTTACACCGCCGCCGATGATGAAGTTGTTGTTACTTCTGTAGCCAGCCTGCAGCCACAATAGTTTTCTCCACTCTACATTGACATTTACATCCAACTGATCAGGACTTGTACCAATGCCTTTGTACAATACCGATGGTCGGATTCTCCACTGCTCATCTGCTGTTTGCAGTTGGTATGACGCATAACCCAGGAAGTAATTGAACAATTGGCTATCGTCTTGTTTAATGCTCGGCACAGCCAAACTAACTTCCAGTTTTTTCCAGTTGTATTTTAAACCGGCTCCAAACTTGTACAACACTTTATCGTTGTAGTTATTCATCAACGTTGGATCAGACATATCTGCACCTTGCAATTTGTTCATGTCAAGGTTTCGTTTGATCAGGCCTCCGGAAAGACCTACCGTTAACAAATGATCCGTTGCAATATTGATCTTATAGGAAGCAGCGATATTAGCGGAAGTAGATTTAAATAAACCTCCTTCTTCCACCATGATGTTTCCTCCTAATCCCAATTTATTTCCAATTGGACTGTGCACGACAAACATTAGATTGCGCGGGGCATTAGACACGCCAGAGAAATACTTTCTGAAATGCAGAGTGGTGAAAACACCTTCTTTACTTCCTACATAAGCAGGGTTGATGGCGTACTGATTGATGGTATATAAATTGTAATTGCTGATGTCCTGACTGAAACCAATCGATGCGATGAAAAACAAACAGGCAAACGTAAAGTAATTAAAAAGGTATTTCATATGTGATCGTCTATGCAGACTTATTATCTATTCAATGTGATAGTTCCTGTAAACTTTGATCCTTCCGGGCTTTTTACCAGATAATAATAGACGCCTACGGGCAACTCTTTTCCCTGGTAAGTTCCATCCCAATCGTTTTGGTAATTTGTAGTACTGTAAATCTGATTACCCGCATCATTAAAGATACTCACTGTAAAATCTTTGTAGATTTCTACATTTCTAATAGTCCATAAATCGTTTTTGCCATCTCCGTTCGGTGAAATGTAATTCAAAGAAGAAAAGTTATTGGGATCAGGAATGATAAATACCTCAACCGCCTTCTCCAATGTGCCGCCCTTTCCATCGTCTGCTTTGACACGAATCTTATACAATGATTTAACCTGATAATCAAACACTGCAGCTGTTCTTAAAACGCTGTCATCTTTAATAATAAAGCTTACATTGTTATCATCACCTAAACCTGCTATAAGTGTGAAGATAAAAGGAGATTGCCCGTCTGGATCAGCGGCAGCAAAGGCTCCTACCTTAGCATTGACACTTAGTCCTTCCATGATAGTGAAGGAAGAAGGAGTGATGTCTGTAGGATTTCTGTTGGTAGTAATCAGGTAAGGTTCATCTGCACCGATAATATCATTCGCATGAAATACCAGCGTATTGATCGCATCAAATTCCATGTCCACGCTGGCATCGTACAATTTGAACGTAATCGTTTTACCGGCAACCTGACTTGATTTTACATACAGGTAAACAAGTTTTCTTCCATCTGCTGTCATGTCATTAGAAGGAGAAGCCACGCCCATACAGACACCATCTATAAATGCACCCACTTTATCTCCTGCTTCATCGGCAATGTGACCATCAATGTTTAACACTGCTGTGATCGTCATCGAATGTTCATATTGATTCGGATTATCTACCACCCAGTTTGGTGTAGCGGCCCATACGGAAGTATGAGCGGCGATCAAAAGGATTGTAAGTATTGCAAAAAACTTATTCATATTATTTAACGACTTTATAATTTACCACCTGAGATCCGGTGTCTACTTTAATAAAATAAACTCCACTTGGATAGTTACCTGAGTTCCATGTATAGTTTGCAAAACCCGAGTCTGCATTGCCCTGGAAAACCACGTCAATTTTATTTCCCATCAGGTCATACACTTCAATGGATATTGTTGCTTCCTTAGACAATTGCAAGGTAATGTGTGCAGCATCAACAATCGGGTTAGGATAAATACTTACTGCATCTGATGCTCCTTCACCCAATGTTAAAGGATAAGGATCGTTTAGCGCTCCTTTATAGTTGTTGCTGGTAAAGATCATCTGTTCGTTCACAGCATAAGTTTTACCATCCACATTACTCAACCATTTGAATTCTACTTTCTCTTCTTCTCCGTTGCTGTAAACCGTAAGGAAATAGGACAGTTCTTTCAGTGTGGCATTTGTAGTAGGTTTCGCTATCCCTCTGCAGGTTCCATTAACGAATGCAGCCAACACGTGATCTTCATTGTCTATCTGCCCTTCCGGCAATTTCACTTTTGCAATCAACGACATCGTATTTAAATATTCGCTGCGGTTGATGTTCCAAGAACCTAATGTCAATTCAGGATTTGTTCCTTCTTCTCTCAGGTTGCTGAAGCTCGGTCTAGGATAAGCGAATGATCCGGCTGTAGAAGCTTTGTACATATACCCTTCACCTGGTTTCAATGAAGTAAGACTTCCTATCCAGCCCGCTGTTCTGTCATACACGGAGAAGTTGTACTGACTTTTAATCAAGTCACCATGCGACGCATTGAAATTGCCCAAGGCATCACTCAGGAAGATATTCTTTTGAGAAATAAAACCAATCCAGTTCCAACCTGTGTGTATGGTAATAGGAAGTGTAGACGGATCAGGATTGCTTCCTTGCATCGCAATGGTATCAGCTTTTTGCAATTTGATCTTGTACATCTCTTCGTTCTTAATTCCACCGCTGTTGGTCAAAGAACCTTTCCATTGTGCAGGTGTGCTGAACTGATCGTAGAATTCATTGCCTTTGATCAGGTCACCAACTTTTGCTTCGATAGAAGCCATGGTAGTAGTAACAGAAGCAAGGTCTGGAGTCACTAAGTTAAAGGATACCCAGTTCCATCCGGCATTTAAAGGAATATCCTGAATGACATAATTCGCTGCACTGAAGATTTGTGGAACAGAAGGAGTACCCACTAATTTATCTTTTTCGAAAGCAATGTTAGGCGTCACCTTAGAATAGATTTTTCCTTCATTGGCTTTCCAAATTTGGAACGTTACATTTTCTCCCAAGAACTCATTGCTGTAAACAGTAATGTATGTTTCATATAAGTCTAACAGTTTGCCTGTATAAGCCACATGCGCAATACCACGGCATTCACCGTTTACAAAAGCAGCCAGGATATCATTTTCATCTGTAGAGAAAATAGTTCCGATTTTAAGCTGTCCGTAAATGTTCATCGAATGCTGGAATTTATTCTTATCCACGATCCATGTCGGAGGTGTCTTGAAGACCTTCATGTTCAAAGCGAAGACTTCATCAAATCCGAAACTGGTTGTCAGGTACAAGTCTTGATTGTATTGTCCGATGTTCACACCAGGATCTACTTTGAAGGTAATCAACATAGAACTTTGCGGCGCGATTTGACCGGAAGTAATATCAGCCGTTAACCATGAAGGCATATTGCCAATGGTGAAGTCGTACTGATTTCCACCGCTGTTTACAATTCTTGTAGAGAAACTATAAGCTGCACCGATTTCTTTGCTGAAGATTTTTTCTTCATCCTGCCATCTTACCTGGTTCTTATTAATGTAAGCACTCCATGTAGCAGGTGATTGCATTTTGTTGCCACTAAGATCTTGTACATCTCTCACAGTAATATCCAAAATACAATTCTCAACTGTTCCAGAAGGATCCTGAATAGTGAAGATGATTTTATCTGTATTGACTGTTGTTTTGAAATTCACTTTACGCACTGGACGTTTCAATTTGATGGTTGGTGTTTCTGAATCGAAACCAGAACCGTTCAAATTAACCGCTACATTATTATTAGGAGATTGATCTTCTAATGTATCGATCAGCATGTTGATACCCATTATTTCTTTATAGGTTTCAAATGGGTAATAAGCCTGCAAACCAAATTCATCTCCGTACAATCTGCTATTCATGTCGCGTTGCAATTGATCTTGTTGTCTTGCGCTGCTCCATACTCTAACCTCATCCATTTTACCGTTGAAGTATTTGTCTTTCTGAGCCGTTGATCCCTGGTACCAACCTCTTGCACCAACCCATAGCTTAGCACCGCTAAAGCCAGCCCAGCCAATGTCTGCACTTGGTCTGTTGGATTGTCTGTTGCCATCGATGAAGGCAGAGGTCTGTCCCAGTCTGCTCACCGTTAAAGCGAAATGATGCCATTGGTTATCGAAGAAGTTACTGTCTGTTGCTGTAAAGCTTTTTGAATTATTGTTGACAATGATCTTGCTATTGGCATCTGTGCCGATAGACCAGCCGTTTGGATTGCTGTCTTGTCCGTTGCCTTTTCCATTAGAGAATAAAGTGACGTTACTTCCATTGTTACTCTTGAACCAGAATTCAATGGTGAAATCCATTTCTGTAGAGAAAGCCAATGTTCCGGCATTTATTTCCAGGTTGTCATCTGTACCATCAAAGTGGAAAGATTTTCCTCCCGGCTCAACGCTCCATGATGCAGTGGTGTAAGCATGTCTGCTTCTCGCATTGTCTTTTGCATACGTGCCGTGTGCTTCATCCATTCTCCAGTTGGCCACTAAACCAACTTCTCTGCCTGAAAGCATTTTGTTTACAGACACAGCCAATTGTGATTCTGTTCTGGCTTGTCTCCAAATTCTTAGCTCATGTACATTTCCTTTGAAAGGAAGTGCAGGAGTAAAGCTGCTTCTACCCACTTTGATTTCACCGTTGCCTTGGTAAACGGCAAGGAATGAATTTTGTATCGTTTTCGAAGTTCCGCTAACATCTTTGATCAACATCACATTCGTGGTGTTGGCATCGTAAGTAGCCGCATAGTGATGCCAGTCTGTATCTGTCGTTGTGAACGTACTGACTACTGATTCATCAGCAACCGTCAACTTCAACTGATTCGCTGCATTGAAACCGATGTATAAGGCTTCTTCTTTTGTTTTACCTTGAGAGAACACTACTTCTTCTTGTCCACTGCGGCCGCGTTTCGCCCAGAACTCTACAGTGAAAGATGATCTTGACAAATTCAATCCATCAGCAACGGTCATGGAATGATTGGCATCGCCATCAAAATAACTGCTAGCTCCGTGTTGAAGATCTGTACCGTTCAATACACCGCGGATATCAAAATTAGCTAAGCTTAATTTTCCTTCTGCAATGGGTTCGTTGAATTGAATAGAGATTTGATCGTTGGCATCTAAAACTTTATCAATGGGTTCCGGCTCACCAAATGGACGAGGATTTAATCTGTCCACATGACCGGTAAATGTTTTAGAATACACATCTGCCAAAGCACAACTTGCTACTGCACGAATGTCGTAGTCTGCATCTACCAATTGAGAAAGGTCCCATGGAGATAAAGTATAGATAGTTGTTTTAGGAATTGTTTTAGCATTTGGGCTATTCATTCCTGTAGTATCCTTGTAGAATGTTTCCAGGTTGATCCAAGAAGGATCTGCGGAAGCTTTGTATTGGAACTTGATGCTTTTCAAGGATTCGTAATTGATATCGTATCCTCCAATGACGACAGGTAATGTATCACGGAAGGAATTGTTCAATACCCACTTCTCTTCGGGTTGTATGAAAGCAATCGGGCTACATGATGGAATAAACTTCACAGTGAAAGTCACTGTATCAGCAATGGCATCGCAACCGGATTGAAACACTACTTTAAGATTGGTGTATTCATTCGCTACTGTTCCTTTTTTCACCGTCAATACTTTATTGACAGCAGAACCAGCCAACACTGCAAATCCCCTATTTGGTGTAGCACCGTCTACTTCTATAATGGCGCCATCAGGGTTAGACTCTTCCAATACTTTTAAGTAATAGGTCATGTCGTCTTCACTGTCATTACCTAATGTTAAACGGAAAGTTGCCGCTTGCTCAGAAGGTATCGCTTCTTTAATACTTGGATTGATAGCTAATACAGGTTTCTCTCTTTGCGTGGAAGCAGCGCTCAATTGAGTGCCCGGCAAATAAAACTCAGTCAATACCTGGTCTTCAAACGGACAAGATGTTCTTGCTGCAATCGTACTGAACACAGGACCTGTACCAGTGCCTGTCTTTTTAATATCGACTAAATAGCTATCACCGCTGTTTGGATCACCCAATGAATAAGAATAGGCGGTAGACTGTACAGTTGTGGAACCGGCAGTTTTCCCTCCTTTTACATTGAACTTCAAATGGTTTTCCACTTCAAATCCAGTACCGCCAACGTCTGCGCCCAATACCAATTTGATATCTTCTTCCAATCCGATTTCCCACTGTGTAGAAGTTGTCTCTTCTGTTTCTACTGTTTCACTGTACGTAATATTGCCACCTGAACTGAATGCTCTGTTGATGACATGTTGTGCCTGCAGTTTTTCTCTTTCATTTCGAGCCAATGCTTCCTGCCATAAACGGATTTGTTGATTGTAGAAACGGATAGAATCCAAACTTCCTGCATTCCCGCTACCTGGTGTAAACGTATAACTTGAACCATTGTAATCGGCAGGTTCTGTCGTTACAGCCGGATCAGTTGAAGACACTGCTGCACCCCATTTCGAATCGTCATTGTTCAATCCGTAGTTTGCATGACTGCTTGGTATTTTACTGGCGTATTTTGCTGGATCGGTAACAAAGAATTTATTTCTCAACCTTACCAAATCAGTAATCAAACGGTTTTTGATGTGTTCCTGATCGTACATGAACATGGTTTCAGGTCCACCAGGAATAACGAAGATACCACTGTTCTTACCGATGCGGTAACCGTTGAAGGCATTACCGATACATTCTATACCTTGCAAAGAACAAGATGCTTCTGGAAGAATTCGGATATTATCCGTTGCTCCAAAAATAATACTCTGTGCTTTTCCTATGAACAAATCGGCATTTGCACCTACTCCTGTTGGATCACCGCTGGTTTGAAAACCGGTGCTGTAAGTAGTAGTCTCTTTAAATTCACCGCTTTCGGTAATGCTTGTTTCTACTGTAGTTCCAAAAGAAAGGTTGTTCTTAACCTCTGTAGGAGTAACCAATCCTAGACCGACAGAAAACTTGGTACCAATCATTATATTTTTTTCGAAGGCCACAGAGGCGCCTTCGTTTACTTCCCATGAACTGAAAGTAGTAGTCGCAGTGTTACTTTCTACTGCAGCGAAACTATTAGAACCCGGAGGATCTCTCAGAATGTTCTCTACAATGGCAGGACCTTTAGACGTGAAGGCATTTCCTTTTGATTTACCACCAATGATATATCCTCTAAAGTATTTATCGCCGGTAGCAAGCGGCTGCCATGAAATAGAATTTATTCCTACTTCTACTTGTATGTTCAAAGTTTTGGTAAAGCTGTAATCAGGGCCAGAACCTGCAGGTATCGTTAAGGTATTCGGAGCATCTGCTTTGAAGGTATATAAAGTATCACCTGCGTTAAGTTGAATGACTTCTGCATTTGTTCCGGCGATGTTGTTGTTAATGGTGATTTTACCGTCACGAACAGGAACCTTATCTATGGCACCGTTATCATAGTTTGTAAATTTCTCAAATACAGAAATTCGTGTCTTATATTCTTTTTCTGATGTAAAGACAGGATATCCGAAAGGATCACCGGTTAAAGGAATTTGAGTTTCTACGCTGGTAACAGGATGTACATATTTATAAGTCGCATCTCCTGTAAATGGAGCAGTGACTGTTGGGTTGGTCACTGTCATTTCAGGAACTACCCTGTAGATGTAATTTTGTTTGACGTGATAGATAGCAGAGTCTCTGTGTGAGTACACATTTGTTCCCTGATAATAAACCGTATCGTATATTTTCTGCAAAGCCGGATTTTGTGAAAGATCCAGCAAATCACGGTTCGGGAAATTGATCGTTAAGTTCGTCGGTACTTTTACGGTATCCACTTCGTATTTCAATGGCAATAATTTTACTGTGTACTCGCCTGTTAAAACATCAGTGACTACGCTGACACTTGAACAGCCATTGCCCATTTGAGATTTGAAATGCAATCTTGCTTTACCAATGTTGTTCACAGATCTTTTCATACCGACAGGTTTGTCGCCTTCTCTCAAACCTCCGACTACTCTACCTTTTACTGTAATCAATGTTGAATCAATAAATTCGATACCCGTTTGCGGTGACTGGAAATTGAAAGTTCCTCCACCCAGCGGGAACACACCTTGTTCGAATGTATGGCCTGCCATTTCTACTGATATTCTATGATTACCAATTGGCACTTGAATATCAAATGTTCCGTCAGCCAATGTTTTAACGGGCTCACCGTTATAGACTATAATGTTGCCATCTATTTTAAGAAGTGCATCTTTTACAAAACATGTCGTGTTTTTAAACTTCACAGAACCAGTTACACGAAAAGAAGAATTATCTGTAAAGTCCTGATTGTTCAACACAGCTGAACCGTCTCCTATATATAATAGCCTGTTAGAAGGATTGAAAGTATGTGTCAGGAAAACCGGAGTAATCGTAAATGGCTCACCTGAATTGGCATAACGCACATTACTTATGGTGTAATCTCCGGAAGCATTTGTAATACCCGCCAAACCTAACTGTGCAGAAGATGGAATGACAGAGCTCCATTGTCCACCCGTGATTGTGATATGGTTCTCATTGTAAACACTGGCAGCAAAAGAGGCATCAAATAAATAGCCGCCTACTGCTTCGTCCATTCTCCAATACGCCATCAGACCAATTTCATTACCTGTCAAAATACGAGAATGATCTCTCAGGATTTGAACGCTTGTTCTCGCTACGTTCCATATCGATACTTCATCGATGTTGCCGTTGAAGTAATTAGAAGTTCCGGCTGTGGATCCGATGTAAAATTTATCGGTGTTGCCATTCACAATTCCGATTATAGGAACAGTATGTTTTTGTACGCCATTGACAAACAATTGAACGCTGGCTCCATCAAATACACCGGTGATATTGGTATAATTAACGGCAGACAATACACCAACAAATTCCGCGACACTTGTGCCAGTTGCTCCGTTGATCCAGAATCTTGTGGTATTGCTGGAAGCGATGTAATCAATTCCGTATCCATTGGCACCCGATGACTTACTTAATATAGTCATGTTAGCGGCCAACGATGATGGCTTCACCCAGGCCGAAACAGTCATCGTATTCACAGGCATTAATTTCGTGCTGTGTTCCGCTTCGATTTTGTCGCCATTGTTTAAAGCTATACTGGTACCGCTTGCACCGGAAGATTTTTCAGCGATGACACGTACTCCTTCTACAGCAATTCCTCCTGTATAAGAAATATGTCCGTTCACCACACCGGCAGGACTTCTGAAACCGATGTCACTGATTCTGTTCGATACGATGATGGTATTTTCGCAGACACCTTCTCCTTCAATGAAATATTCATACATCACACCGGCATCGGCAGTGTTGTCTGTATAGAGTGCAGAGTTACTATTGATGGTAGCGATCAATACCGCAGGATTGATGTCGCCAAGATTTCTTCTATAGATTTTAAAAGAATTGAGTTGATTCTGGTTGTTGTTAGTCCAGCTCAGACGAACAGAAGAAGGGAAGTACCCTTTCGATACTTTTAATGCGCCCTGAACAAAGGTATTGGACAACACAGGAATCAATTTCGCAGATACTGTTTGATTGGCAGAGATACCGTCTGGTGCGCAGGCATTCTTCGCCAACACTTCATAGATATACGTTTGACAATTGATGACCGATACATCTTCAAAGAACAACGTGTTCGCCGGTAAGTTAGTGGTCGTTACTCCACCGCCGCCAAGCAATGATCTTTTAATGATAAATCCTGTTTCATTCGTAGCATTGTCTTGCCAGGTAATGCGGATGTTGTTGGGATTTGAAACGATCGCTAAGTTGGAAGGAGCAGCAGGCACATCCGGTGCAAAGCCTGTAGCAGTAGAGGACTGCACACTGTAATCTCCGCAATTGTTTTTACTCATGATGCGGTAATAGTACGTCGTATTTTTTACAGGAATGGGATCTTCGAAAAATCGTCTGTCACCATTGATGTTCAACTCCTGATAAACCCCTGTAGCAAAAGTAGGATCTGTACTTCGATAAAAAGAAAATCCTTCCGGATTGGCCAGGTTCCATTGCCATTCTACTCGTATAATGCCGTCGCACCGGTTCGACGTAGCCGATAAACCGGAAGGTGCAACATAAGCGCCTTTGCGTCGCCCTGTTGTATTGATAGTGAATGTACTGGCATTGCTGGTAAAGCTATTGGTATATAATACCGTTCTGACTTTATAATTATGTGAAACACCTTTTGATGCACCGAAGTCATTGTATGTTCCGTCTGTAGACTGTCCGATGTATGAGTTGTCTCTGTAAACCTCTGTCGTCCAACTTCCACCAATACAGGAGACTGTAGGATCCGTCCATGTCAATGCTACTTTATCACAATAGGTGTCTGTTGTCGTCGCCAAATTGGTTGGAGTTCCCATCTGAGTAGCGAACACACTGTTTTTCCAATTATCGATGGCAACATCGCTATCAGAACCGCCACCAAGCCAGCTTCCGTCAATTGACATTTCAACGTTGGTACCATAAAGCTCAGCGGGTAAGTTGGACCATCTAAGTTTCATCTCTACCAAATCACTATTGCCACCTACATAAGACCAGTTCCAGGTCATTATAGCTCCATTTTGAAACTTATAGTAAAAGTCATCACCGTCTGTATTGTCACTTCCATTGCCACCAGCTATGGGAGCCTCATTCCATTCGAAGATATGTACCCTAGTACCCGCACTATTCTTATAGTACAAGTTGACCCATCTCATCATGTCGTTGGTACCGTTCTTGTCATAATAAAGAATGTTGGTTTCAATGTATCCCCCGCAATAGTTATAACTCACCCCCCAGTTGCTAGCAGCAAACGTGGTAGCGGTGTTAGCGTTAGCTTGAGTACTAAATAATGTAATGAGGAATAGACAAAGCAATGCTCTGCTTGACACTAAAAATTGTAAGCTTCTTTTCATAAATTATAAATACAGGGATACTAAAGAATTCAATGTATAACGAAACGTTAAAAGACAGGACGAAAATTCGTTAACCTGTTTGTCACAGCTTTATGCAAGTTTAAATATAATGCTTTTTTAATTTATACAACTGTTATTTAATCGTAAACAATTGAGTATGTAGTACTCTACATTTAATCCCATTAATTGAATGGGAAATATATTCTCAAAAAAGTTATAGTTTGACATTGCGCGTATTGGATGAGAACGTGATGTGATAGTTTAACCTGTTCGGCAAATCTTTTTCTTCATCCGATCTATTCCTGAAAAATTCAAAAAAAATACCCCGATCTTTTGAATCGAGGTGTTGTAGCCGAGCTTAAATCAGCTTATAGTTTAGGACACTTTTTACAGTGTCTTCCTTTTGTCTTATATTTTTTGCAACACTTTTTACGAGCCAGTTCACATCCTTCTTTATCAAATAAACTCCCCAAAGGACAGAATCCACAGTCTTCATTTATGTTGCTTACCGTTTGAATTGGTTCCATTGTTCTTATTATATAGCTACAAATTATGGCTTATTTAGAATAAATCCAAATAAAAACTAGATAATAAAGATATAAAAAAGGCCTTTTCTGATTAAGGATAAGCCTTTATGGAAATGTTAGTTATTTATTCTCAACATCCGGAACAGCAGAAGGGCGTTTTAGTAGCTCATCGTTTAATAAATAAAGAGAACTGCTGTTGTCGCCAATCATCTCTATTTTCTTGATCAATGTTTTTACGGTTGCTTCTTCTTCCACCTGTTCTATAATGAACCATTGAAAAAAAGCGTGTGTAGCAAAATCCTTATCGTTCAATGCCTGCTCCACAATGTTGTAAATACTTTTCGTTACCAAACGTTCATGAGTCAATGACAATTCAAATACTTGTTTTATCGATTCAAAAGTAGCCGGCGGTGCGGCAACAAGTTGCATCGTTATGACACCATCTACCTGATGAATGTAATCGAACTGCTTCATGGCATGCATGTTTTCTTCTTTTGCCTGAATGCGGAAAAAATGTGCGAAGCCATCCAGGTCACGAGACTTAAAATAAGAACTCATGGACAGGTATAAGTTGACGGAGTATAATTCTTTGTTGAACTGATCATTGATCAGTTTTTCCATATCTTTAGTCACCATAGAGAATGATTATATAATTAGTTAGGCAGTATAATGAATAATGATTTCAATTGCATTACCTTCTTTAAAGTATAGTAGATTAATTGTTTTTTTTTATTGCTATTCAATGATTAAGGTATATTCTGATAAAGTTTAGTTTGGGCGTTTCCCTACGGGCCGGGCTTTCGCCACTCGTTTTTTTCTTTGGAGTCAGGCTTTTGCATTTGTAACATATATAAGAATCCAAGGAAAAAGAACTCAGACAAAGGCTCCCTAACGTAACACAACCAATTCAGTAAATTGACAGATAGCTTGTCTACTGTTGACCCGCCATGATTTACCTAAGGTAGTTTTGCCGCTGCCGGAAGGACCAACAAAAGCCAGTGCTTCTCCTTTTCTTAGAGAAAAAGAAATGCATCGAGAATGATTTTATCTCTGCGATAACTGTGAGTTTTGTGCATTGATCAATTTGACTTTATTTACAGAAAGTTACTATAACTAGAGCAGATAGGGTTTACTGATAGCATTTTGATCGGTACTATTTATGGAAAGTTCAGTCGTACTTGAATTACTTCAAATTGAAAATTATTCCTAACTCAAAATTACCAGCATCAAATCCAATCCCATAATTTTTCTTGCCATTCCAAACATTATGTGAGTAAGATGTACCGGCTAATAAAGCAAAATTGTCGTTTATTAAAATTCTTCCTCTGACTCCAATAAGATAATCCAACTCCCATTCCCTGTATGCGGGATTAGAATTATAAGTACCCAAATTGAAATCATCGTATGCAGGTCGTTTTAAAGTATAAAAACTAAATCCTTGAATAATATCTAAGGCCCATCTTTTTCCAATAAGCGGAGTATAAGAAAAATTTAAATGCAATTGCTCTCGATCCCAATTTCCTTTGGGAGTAGTTGTGTAATCTACCATTTGATTAGAAAAAACTATTCTTTCAACCGCTAATCCTTCATACAATCCAATGCTTGCTTCCAATCCCATTCCCCATCTCTTATGAAAAAAATAATGATAGCCTAAAGTGAGAAAAGGTCCTGCGGATGCCTTCACACGAGAAGATAAATCATCTGTAACATAACCTTGAGGGAATGATATACCTGCACTGGCAAAGAAATAAGTAGATTGTTTCTCTCCTCCGTTTTTCTTAGTGGTAAGAAGTTGGGCATTGCTGTTAATGACTACAAATAAAAACAGAAAGCAAAAAATGATTCTTTTCATGATGTAAAATAAATTGTAGTGGATTTAGTTCGAATAGTCAGGCGAGAGACAAAATACGGCCTTACTTTTACAACAACCATCTTAATACTTTTGTATTAAGCCTTCGAATGTGAAACCACCCTGTTTTTCTATTCTATACAAATACAAACCTTGGTTAAGGTCTCCAATGTTGAGTTGGTTGACGATAGAGTTATTGAGTTTTACTTTTTTTGAACCATGCCAAGCACATTAATAATAGAGATCTCCATATCAGCACTGTAAGAAAGAATTCTAATATTTATCAATCCATTAGTAGGATTAGGATAAACTGTAGCTTCTGTAACGTCTATAGTCTTATTAAAAACACTTGTAATGTTACCGGCGTCATTGTTTAATACAATGTAAGTTCAAGTGATAAGTGCAACAAAGGAAGCATCCTTCGGGGATGAAGTGAAGCGAAGGCTTAGCCGAAGCGAAACGGAATCCCCGAAGGATGGGCTAAGTAATACTACCTTTGCATTGCAACATGACAAAAAACAGATACTACCAGCTCACCCAAGAGCAAAGATACAAACTTGAAGTGTATTTAAAAGTTGGGGGAAGTCAAACAGCTATAGCAGATCTGTTGGGCGTGAATAAAAGCACGATCAGCAGGGAATTAAAGCGTAATATGCCACATCGGGGCAGAGGCGCAACAATTTATGTTGCATCAAAAGCACAGCTTAAAACAGAGCTCAGGCATAGCAAGAAGAACA
>JACMQM010000047.1 GCA_014376985.1 Cytophagaceae bacterium
GCAAAAAAGATACAGAAGCAGCAAATGGTTGGAGTCTATCGGTACCGGTGCAATGAAAAGGGCAGGTGATCAGATCGATATGGAAGGGGCACTGTACTCCTTACAAAACCAGGTTGGTATGTCATTGCACATCGGTGCGAGTTCAGCTTTAGCATTACTGGGACGGTCGCATTACTTAGAAATAGGGAAAAGGGAGATTATTCTGTTCGGTCACGAAGGTGAGAAGTTGCCTAAGTGGTTCACGACCTATTCTTGGAATTCCATTTTGAACTATTACTCATCAGCATTTCTTCCAGCCGGTTTAGGATTGGTAGATTATGATGTAAGAAACTTCCAAATCAAGATATCTGGCCCGGCAAGAGCTATACTGGAGTGCCTTTATCTTGCTCCAAGAGACATGGCTTTGACGGAGTGTTATGAGTTAATGGAAGGAATGAACAACCTGCGGCCATCTTCTGTGCAAGAACTACTGGAGAGTTGCAATTCGGTAAAAGTAAAGAGGCTGTTTCTGTTTATGGCCAAAAAAGCATCCCATTCCTGGTACAAGCATATCAATCTAACCAAAATAGATTTGGGTAAGGGCAAACGCAGTATCGTACCCGGCGGTATATATGTTCCGGAATTTGAAATTACAGTCCCAAAGGAATTAACAGATCATGGAACAACGTTATAAAAATCAGGTCAGCCTCTTACTTAAAGTTTTGCCTGAAGTGGCTAAAGAAGCAAGCTTGGCACTTCACGGTGGCACTGCGATCAATTTGTTCATTCGTGATATGCCCAGACTTTCTGTCGATATCGATCTCACTTATCTTCCAATAGAAGACCGAGTCTCTACAATTCAGCACATTGCCGAAGCACTGGCAAGGATAAAAGCCAATCTGGAGGGAAAAATACCTGGAGTAATAGTAACGTTAAAAGCAGTTACGGGAAAATTGATGATTTCAACAAAGTCCGCAATCGTAAAGGTGGAGGTCAACTTGGTTGGCAGGGGAACTTATGCAGAGCCTGTAATACTGCCATTATGTGTAAAGACTCAAGATGAATATGATGTGTTTTGTGAGATAGCAGTAGTTCCACTAGGACAACTTTATGGCGGAAAGATCTGCGCAGCACTTGACAGACAACATCCTCGCGACCTTTTCGATGTAAAATATTTATTGGCTAATGAAGGATTTACGGAAGAAATCAAAAAAGGATTTTTGTATTGCCTATTGGGTAGTGAAAGACCCTTCAATGAAATGCTTAATCCAAATTTACAAGACCAGCGTTCAGCATTGGAAAATCAGTTCAAGGGAATGACCACAGAGGAATTTAGCTATGAAGAATATGAAAAAACCAGAGCGGTACTCATTGATGTGATACGAAATAACCTTACCAAAAAGGATAAAGAATTCTTACTTAATTTCAAGAACCTTACTCCTGTATGGGATAAATACCCTTACGGAGACTACCCCTCCGTACGTTGGAAACTGCAAAATCTTCATAACCTCAAAGAAAAAAATCCCAATAAACACGCCCAACTATATGCTGTTCTGAAAAAGTTACTTGACTATTAACCTTAATTCGATTAATAAGGTGTGATAAAAATTTATCGTCATGTGAATTTCATAATTCTTGAATGAATAATAAAATAACTGGTGACGACTGATCAAACAGCCAGTGGTATTACCAACAATGATGTATAAACACCTTTAGGAATTATAAAGAGAAAGAATAAATCAAGATTCAACTGTTGCAAAAAATGCATATGTTCAAAATGATCGATTGAAACGGTTCCTAGAACGATAGGACATAAATCGCTAAAGCAGACACAGCATTACACAAAAATTGAGAATGATAATGTATGGCTTACCCAAAGTCAAATGCAGGAACTTTTTGGTCAAACCAAGCAAAATATAAGTCTCCATATCAATAATATTTTCAAAGAAGAAGAACTACAAAAACTTTCAGTTGTCAAGGAATCCTTGACAACTGCAAACGATGGAAAGAAATACAAGACCAATCACTATTCGCTAGATGTAATTATTTCTGTTGGATATCGAGTTAAATCCAAAAGAGGCACACAATTTCGAATTTGGGCGAACAACGTACTAAAAGAATATCTCGTAAAAGGGTATTCAATCAATGAGAAGAAGTTAAAAGAACAAACCAATCAGTTTAATTCACTAAAGCAAGCTGTTCAGCTATTGGGCAATGTTTTAAATAACAAAGAATTAAATACGGATGAAGCAATTGGCTTATTAAAAGTAGTTACAGATTATAGCTATGCGCTCGATATACTCGACAAATATGACCACCAGCAGTTAACAATTGAAGGAACAGAAGATCAGCAATTGTTTGTTGCCACTTATGAAGAGGCTATGAACGCAATTAAAGATTTAAAAGACAAATTTGGAGGCAGTTCTTTATTTGGAAATGAAAAGGATGATTCCTTTAAAGGTTCGATAGGCGTTATTTACCAATCGTTCAGTGGCATTGATTTCTATCCAACTATCGAAGAGAAAGCAGCCAACTTATTATATTTTGTAGTTAAAAACCATTCCTTTTCCGATGGAAATAAGCGAATAGCTGCCTATCTCTTTGTTTGGTTCTTAGAAAAAAACCAGATACTTTATCGTTATGATGGATCTAAACGCATTGCAGACAATGCACTAGTAGCATTAACTTTAATGATTGCTGAGAGTAAACCTGATGAGAAGGATATGATTGTGAAAGTGATTGTGAACCTGATTAATTCGAAAAATTGACAGCCTTAAAAACTTGTTGCTCAAAATGTAATTTAAAGACAGTGAAATTAATGGGTCTATCAAAAATATAAGAGATTTTGGACGGGACTCGAACCTATCCATTTAATATCTTTATTTTCAGTATTTTATGATTCTTATGGTTTGGAAATTCCCGAATTTCCCACATAAATATCGCAACAAATTAATTCCTTGTGACTAAAGTAAAATTACGAATTTATAACAAATTTTACAATAGCTTTTGGGGTTCTTTCTGACTTTAAGACTTGATAAAATGAAGGTATCCAGCCTCTTTATGTTCAAATTCTTATAATGTTCATGAATCATGAACATACATTTTTAATGAACATGAATAAACTATTAGTTTATTAAAATCTACTTAGTTAAAACAACAAAGTAAAATACAGTCTCCTTAGACCAGCGGTATCTATTTACTTTTGGTTAACCTTTCTAAATACATCAAGTAACAGATTTAGTCTTTTTAGGATCTCTTTGAAGTCTTTACTGTTTTCTTCATAGATCATTTGTTCCCGCATTAATTTGTAATCTTTTTCAAAAGCATCTAATACAGCTTCAGGCGGAATAAAATTTATAGTCGCGGGCTGATGCGTATCGTAATCTACTCCAGATTTGAAGATCATTTTCCTTCGATGTTCTACAATAGTTTGGTAATAATCATAATCAGCCAATGCACTTTTAGCATGTTCCGTTTCCATCATCCGTTCCAAATCATATAAATGCCTTGACATCCTGAGATAGACTATTTGATCGACGGGTCTTAAAAATTCTTCATGGAGTAAGAATACCTTTTCCATAAAGGTTCTTTTAGGCTCGACTGTAGGCACCATGAAACTTTCACCTGACCAAGGAAATCCAGGCATATATTCGCCAATCAAAGAAAGGATAGGCCTATTTGTAGCGGGTTCGTTCAGTGACCTTGCAC
>JACMQM010000359.1 GCA_014376985.1 Cytophagaceae bacterium
TATAATCAGCAGGGTGTGAAAAAAGAAGGCCCCAGCTATTGCCTAGCCATTCGTGGAAAGAAATAGTTCCTTCTGTTGTTTCTGCCGTAAAGTCTGGCGCGATATCTCCTAAGCGTAGTGACATAGTAGTAAAATGTTAAAGTGAATGTATGTATTGATTAGCGAATAAATCGTGTGGAGGTAAAACTACATCCTGTTTGGAATAGTTCAATCGATTAGATGAAATAAATGTCTTGCGTACAGCCAAACTCGTCACAGACCTTGCAATTGAGTCTTCCTTTAAACAATTCGGGCTTTAAGATGGATTTTTTCAACAGCATACGTACACATTCCTGAATGCCTTCAATGATCGAAGGATGCGGATGAATTAATTCCGCCAGTTCTTCTATTCCTTTGTCCATGGAAATCAATAAAGCCACAGCTTGTATAGCACTGGAGGCATGTACACCTACAGCACGCATGCCCAGGATTTTCATGTCGTCATCGTCGGTAACTAAAATTTTAAAGAAACCATTGTTGACACGCATCGCGATGGCACGTGGAATTAAATCATAACTCATGCTGGCTACACGGTAACGAAGGCCTTTCTTCTGCGCCTGCATTTCATTGATTCCTACGCCGGCTACTTCTGGATTTAAAAACATGATGGTAGAAATGTTATTCAAGATCAAATCTTCCACCTTACTGCCAAATATTTTTTCAATCACATGTCGGCCTTCTACTTCTGCTACGTTGACCAAAGCCACGTCAGCCGTAAGATCTCCGATGGCGTAGATGTTCGGTATATTGGTTTGTCCGTCTAAGTTGACAATGCAACTGTTTTCTACTTTCACACCTGCATTTTCCAATCCCAGATTTTCTACATTGGGTACGCGGCCAATCGAAATCAATGCTTTCTCTACTCGGTGTATTTCTTTTCTTCCGTCTTTGTATTCTAACTCGTACTCCACTTCACCGTCCACGATTTTCATGGAAGAGAGTTGCGCGTTGTTGTGAATGACTATTCCTTGCTTGGACATGTTCTTACTGATACTGTCGGCGACATCGTAATCTTCAAAAGGAAGAATACGATCTGCCTTATCAATAATAAAAACATTGGTATAACCGAAGTTTGAGAAAATGGTTGCCCATTCGCAACCGATCACACCGGCGCCCAGCACCACCATGCTTTTGGGAAATTCTTTGAAAGATTCGATGCCATCGCTGGTTACAACAATCTTTTCATCAATAGGTAAGTGAGGGAGTTTGCGTGGTCTGCTTCCGGTTGCAATGACTACATGATCAGCGTAGATAGTTTCTACACCTTGCTCAGAAATCACTTCTACTTCATTCGCGTTCAAAAACTTTGCGGTTCCATTCAGGTATACGAAACGCTCTTGCTTTTTTTCCTGTAGACGAAAAACTTGTTCTTCGAGTTGAAACTTACGTATCCCGATTCCTTCCCAGACTTCGTTTAATATTTGCTGAAAAGATACATCAAAGGTCTGTCCAGTATGGTATTGTGCCATACGCTTGCGAACCGAAGAGATGTCCTTGGAGAGCTCCCAAAATGTTTTAGAGGATAAGGCACCATTGTACAATCCGGCACCTCCAAGCTTGTTTTTCTCTATTAAAACTACTTTTTTATCGAAATCGAGTGCCCTCATCGCAGCAGCGTATCCGGCGGGGCCTCCTCCAATGATACAAACATCAAAACGCTTCATAGTGTGCAAGTACAAGTGGTGTGCAGGTGGGGAATAATTTGCAATCACAGTTTAATCAATTTTTAGCCAAAATCCTTCTGACTTTAAAAAGGAATTTGTTGCGATTTGTTAAATTCATTTAAATACATTACTTTGGTTTTATCATTTATTTAAACCTGCTATGGCACAAAACCCAAATCAAAAATCAGGAGGAAAGAGCTCTATCTTCCTTATCATCATCTTAGTACTTTTAGGTGTAATTGGTTACCTGGTATACAACAAAATTGTTGATTCAGACAAAATTGAACAGCAGGACTCTCAAATTCTTGAATTGGGTGATAGCATTCAGGCTAAGATTCATGACTTAGAAGAACTTGAAACAGCTTATCAAAGTCTTAAACTTCAAAACACTGAGCTTGGTCAAAGCAACGACAGCATCGAAGCGAAAATAACGGAACTTCAAGAATACATCAAGCAGGTGAAAGCAGGAAATGCCAGCAAAATCAAAAACCTGAACAATATGATTGCCAGCCTCAACAAGGATCTGGAAGCAAAAGGACAAGAAATAATTTCTCTTCGCAAAGAGCGTGATTCTTTAGTAGTTCAGGTAGACACCTTGCAAAAGGAAAAAATCGTAATGAACGACAGTATCAATGCTTTGCGCACCAATAGAACAGAGCTAGAAGAAAAAGTTGCCGTCGCGTCTGTTTTGAAAGCTGAAAACATCAAGATTGTAGCGGTCAATGCAAAAGGTAAAGAATTCGATAAAGAAGAATTCAAAAACAAAAACCTTGACAAGTTAAAAGTTCAATTTACATTGGCTGAAAATAAAGTAGCTAGAAAAGACAAGAAACAAATGTTTATCCGCGTCATTGACGCTACCGGAAAGGTATTGTTTGACGTAGCAGATGGTGGAGGTTTCTTCATATTGAACGACAAAGAGTCTCCATATACCTTGAAAGAAAGCATCTTGTTTGACAACACAAATCAACAAATTACTTTCGAATACAAAAAAGGATCTGAATACCCCTCAGGAGCGTACACTGTAGAGCTTTACGGTGATGGCAACTTGATTGGTACTTCTTCTTTCAATGTGAAGTAATTAGAGTAATCAGTTGACAGTATTCAGTCGTCAATAAATAAAACCCGCTCAAGAAATTGAGCGGGTTTTATATGTATATTATTTTATCCATCTGTCTTGCCCCTAATCCCCTGAAGGGGACTTTGCTTTCGCTTAAAACAAAAAGCTCATCGCATAATATATGCGATGAGCTTTTTGTTTAGTATTAACTAAAGTCTTCTTTAGGGATTAGGGGGAAGACAGACACAATTTACAATCTATACTTCGTACAATTCCAATGGCAATCCATCAGGATCGGCAAAGAAGGTAAAACGTTTTCCGCTGTGCTGATCGACCCGAATATTTTCAGATTCAATACCTTTTGATTTTAAATATTGCCGGCCTTCTTCCACATCGTTTACAGCAAAAGCCAAATGTCTCAATCCTGCAGCTTCTGGTTGAGACGGCCGTTCCGGAGCATTAGGGAAGGAAAAAATTTCAATAACATACTGACCATGCAGTGCAAGATCCAATTTATAGGAATCTCTTTCTTCGCGATAGATTTCTTGCACGATAGAAAATCCTAAGACTTCCGTGTAGAATTTTTTGCTGCGTTTATAATCCGAACAGATGATGGCGATGTGGTGTATGCTTTTGAGAATATTCATGTTCATTTTTTATAAATTGTGTCGTGGCCTTAAATCCCTTGAAGGGGACTTTACGTTGTTTCATTATGATTGTAAAGTAAAAAGAAAAAGCTCATTACAAAATTTATGTAATGAGCTTTTTTATTAAAGTCTCCTTTAGGGGATTTAGGGGCAAGTGATACTAAGTACTACGCGTAGATACTACTTCTCTGTTGTTTCACCAATTCACTATCTACAAACTCTTCGTAAGTCATCAATTTATCTAATGATCCTTTTGGCCCAATTTCAATGACGCGGGTGGCTACCGTATTGGAGAACTGGTAATCGTGTGAGTTGAATAAAATGGTTCCTTTAAAATCAATCAAAGCATTGTTCAAAGCTGTGATGGATTCGAGGTCCAAGTGGTTGGTAGGTTCGTCAAACATCAATACGTTAGAGGATTCCAGCATCATGCGAGAAAGCATGCAACGAACTTTTTCTCCTCCGGATAACACACTGCTTTGCTTCAATGACTCTTCACCACTGAACAACATTCTACCTAAGAAGCCACGGATAAAAGTCTCGTCTTTGTTGGCAGAAAATTGTCTCAGCCAATCAATCAGGTTATCAGAA
>JACMQM010000360.1 GCA_014376985.1 Cytophagaceae bacterium
TGATCGATTGAAAGAATTGCAATTACCCTCAGATATTAAATTCATGGCGATCTCGGCCAAAGAAAACCACCAGATTGAAGAACTGAAACAGTTGATCTACGAATCTGCAGTGGGCGATAGGCTTTCTGATAACCATACCATGGTAACGAACATCAGGCACGTTGAGGCGCTGCAAAAAACTAGAACAGCGTTAGATAGCGTGATGAACGGACTAGATAACCCAGTTACTTCAGATTTCTTGGCGATGGATATTAAGCAGGCGCTGTACTATCTAGGCGAGATTACCGGACAGGTCACTACAGATGATTTACTGGATAATATCTTTAGTAAGTTCTGCATCGGAAAGTAACTTGTATTTCTTATGTTTTCATTTGATTTCATATGTATTGTGACAGGTTTTTTGGAACCCAGCATATTTAAAGTGTAAACATTTTTGTTTACATTTGTGTATGTTTCAAAAGCTATCTATATTAAAAGGGCTTCATCCCGGTTTCTTTATTGAGCATGAGCTAAAGAAAAGGAAACTATCTAAAAGGCAATTTGCAATTTCTTTGCATGAGTATCCACAAACCATCGGTGCAATAACTAAAGGCAATAGAGCTATGAATATAAATTTATCTTTAAGAATTGAAAAAGCATTAGGATTGGAAGAGGGTTTTTTAATGACACTTCAAGCTTTTTATGACATTAAAAAGGAAAAAGAAATCCAAAAAATCGTAACAACTCCAGATTTAAAGCTAATTCGTCCGCTATTGTTTTGGGATATCAAAATGGATAATATTGATTGGGACTTACATAAAGAATTTGTTATCGAACGGATTTTCCAAAGGGGAAACGAAGAAGAAAAAGAAGAAATAACAAGATTCTACGGGGAACAGATCGTAAAGGATATTGTCTCAAAACAACCAAACAGTAAGTACCTTAAACATAATTAAGCTAGAATATTTATGCTTTATTGGAATACTGTAACTGACACCTTGAGAGATGCATTATTGTTGTTAATGAAATCTCCAGTCTTTGAACAATTTAGACTTGTTGGAGGAACTTCTCTAAGTTTACAACTAGGACATAGAATGTCGGTTGATATAGACTTGTTTACAGATGCCCCTTACAGGTCAATCGATTTTAATCAAATAGACAGATTTTTAAAAGATAGTTTTCCTTATGTTGATGGCTCATTCGGAATGCTTGTTGCAAATGGAAGATCCTATTCGGTAGGAAAAAGTAAGGTGGACAATGTTAAACTTGATATTAACTACACAGACCCTTATATTCAAAAACCTTTTGTTTTAGAAGGATTAAGACTGGCTACAGTTGATGAAATTATAGCAATGAAAATGGAAATTTTTCAAGATGCAGGAAGAAAAAAGGATTTTTGGGATATTCATGAAGTTTTAGATCAGTACCCTATCTCTAAAATGATAGCACTACATGAAGAAAGGTATCCTTATGGTCATGATAGAGAACTAATAGTGAAACAGTTAGAAAACTTTACAAAAGCGGATAACGAAATTGACCCAATTTGCTTGCAAGGCAAACATTGGGAGTTAATTAAATTAGATTTCGTAGAACTTCTAGAGGCGTACAATAATTAGCAAAAATAATTAATGTGGGAGTGTAAGCTGAACTGTGTCAACATCACTTCTTCCTAGGTGGAGGCTGAAGAAGCCTCCACCTAGGAAGAAGTCGCCGAAGGCTTTTAATCGATCACCAAATTTAATGTAAAGTTGGGACATAGTCATTGTGCATTGCTCCTATAGAGGGCACGTTTCTACTCCGGTAGCTTAAAAAAAAATGTCTGTTCAGCATAGATGTATACATTCTTTTTAAGAATATTTTGTCTTAAAAAAGGGAGGATTAATTTTTTGTGATGGAATGTCACTTGAAATGAGAGACGTTTGTTGTCAATGTGTTTTTATCAATGGCTTGTTTAGCGTTGATACCAATTCTCAATCTGAATGTCTTCTATACGTTCAAAATCCTTAA
>JACMQM010000361.1 GCA_014376985.1 Cytophagaceae bacterium
AATAAAAAAATCAATCCAATGCAGTACTGTGAAGGTTACGAAATGCGCATGACGCTGATCGCCTATTCTGTATTTTCTATTCATAAAAATGAAGTTTAAAAAATGACCTTTACTAATTATAATGCCCGGACAGATGTCCTATGTCAAAAAGGCACCAATAAATATTGGCGCCAGCGGACGTTATTCATCTCTAATAAAAAAACCAATCCAATGCAGTACTGTGAAGGTCACGAAATGCGCATGACGCTGATCACCTATTCTGTATTTTCTATTCATAAAAATTAAGTTTAAAAAATGACCTTTACTAATTAGAATGCCCGGACAAATGTCCTATGTCAAAAAGGCACCAATAAATATTGGCGCCAGCGGCGCTTACGAAATGCGCATGACGCTGATCGCCTATTCTGTATTTTCTATTCATAAAAATGAAGTTTAAAAAATGACCTTTACTAATTATAATGCCCGGACAGATGTCCTATATCAAAAAGGCACCAATAAATATTGGCGCCAGCGGGTAAGTTCTTGCCTTTTTTACTGATCACTGACAACTGATTACTATTAATTAAACTTCACCGACTTTGCAGGACTAATTCTTGAAATCATAATCACAGGAATCAACTGTATCAGCATGAGCACCGTTGCAAACAATACATTCAATATAATAAACATGTTCCAGGTCCAGGCAATGGGAACACTATTCATGTAATACGTATTAGGATCCAAGGGCATCAGTTTGAAATAGTATTGTATCCAGCAAATCGATAAGCCAATGACATTTCCAAACAGCAATCCTTTAAAGACCAGGTAAGCACCGTTCATCAGAAAAATTCTTCGAACCTGATAATTGCGGGCTCCCAATGCTTTCAACAGACCGATCATGGAAGTACGCTCCATGATCATGATCAGTAAGGTAGATACCATGACAAATGTTCCCACACCAATGATGAGAATAAGAAACACCAATACATTCCTATCCAGCAACATCATCCAGTCAAAGATCTGCATGTAGCGTTCTTTAACGGTCATATAGGCCAGGTCATAATCCAGACTTTCTTCTACCGCTAGCGCAGTCATATCCAATTGCGAAAAGTCATTGACAATAATTTCATAACTCCCTGCAATACTGTCCGAGAGGTTATATAAACGACGAACTAAACCGGCATCGCCCATGATCATGTGTTCATCAAATTCTTCCAGACCGGTTTCATAAATGCCACTTACATTTACTTTTCTGAAGCGCGGACTCTGTTGCACAAAGCATAGCAAAATGGTATCATGCAATTTAACATGTAAATCATTGGCTATACGCCTACTGATCATGACTTCCTTTGAATAGGTCGTATCTGAAAAGGCAGGGATTTTGCCTTCTACAATATTCTTATTGAACAGTTCCCAATTGTAATCTTTCTCTACTCCTTTCAGGATGACACCGACAATTTCGGTCTGAGATTTGAGCAGTCCCGGTTTATGAATGATGGGTTGCACCGAACGTACACCATAGACTGAATCCGGATGCAGGTAGATGCTTCTGTTCTTATCGAAGGGAGATTCCTCAAAAGACCTGTTCAAGTCAAATTTAGTAACCATGATGTGGCCGCTCAATCCATAGATTTTGTCCTCTATTTCTGTCTTAAATCCCTCTAGAATAGAAGTGGATAAAATACTGATGACCATTCCCAGTGCAATGATCGCCACGGCAATGTTTGACACCAAAGAGGAAAAAGAACCCTGAAGTCCGGAGCGTATCCGTTGTGATATAAAATAATATACCTTCAAATTGTTTACCTTTGGTGATCGGTGTAATTTACCCCCTAAAATAGGAACATGTTTAGCAAATTCATAGTACTACTCTTTTCTTCTTTTCTGGTGCTGACCTCCTTTTGTCATTGTACTTCTCAACAGACCAAGAATTCTGTTGCCGTAAAATCAAAAGAAGTCACTACAACATTACCAATAGCCATGGGTGCAGAACAGATCAACACCTACCTGCACATCCTGGAAGGCAAGAAGATAGGACTGGTCGTGAACAACACTTCTATAGTAAAAGGCACTCACTTACTGGATACCTTGTTGCTTTCCGGTGTGGATGTGGTGAAGATCTTTGCTCCAGAACATGGTTTTCGCGGTGACACGGAAAACGGAGGACATGTAAATGATCAGGTCGATCCTGCTACGAGCCTTTCTATAATTTCTTTGCACGGTAAAAACAAGAAACCCACAGCGGAGCAAATTAAAGGATTAGATATCCTCGTCTTTGATATGCAGGATGTAGGTGTGCGTTTTTATACGTACTACTGCACCATGTTTTATGTCATGCAGGCAGCCGCTGAAAATCATGTTGCGGTCATGATATTGGACAGACCAAATCCCAACGGACATTACATAGACGGTCCTATATTGGATACGGTTACGTGTCGTTCTTTTGTAGGCTTGCTGCCAATCCCGATTGTTCACGGATTGACCCTGGGAGAAATGGCACAAATGATTAACGACGAAGGCTGGTTGGGCAAAAATAAAACTTGTCCATTGAAAGTGATCCCGATGCTCAACTACACACACCTTACCTCTTATTCTCTACCTATTCTACCTTCACCTAACTTGCCCAACGATCAGTCGATACAATTGTATCCATCGGTTTGTTTATTCGAAGGCACCAAGTTCAGTTTGGGCCGTGGTACTCCATTTCCTTTCCAAGTCGTTGGTTATCCCGATACGATATTCGGAAAATTCAGCTTCACACCGGTCAGCATCCCGGGCAAGTCCAATGAACCTCCTTTAATGAATAAAAAATGTTACGGCATTGATCTAAGAACCGCTCAGACTAATGGTTTCACGCTAATGTACCTATTAGACATGTACAGAAAGGATCCGAATAAAGCGACTTTCTTTATTCCCTTTTTTGAAAAACTAATCGGCAACAAAACAGTAAGAGGCATGATTGAACGAGGAGATTCGGAAGAAACCATCAAAGCTTCCTGGCAAACAGAATTGATGGCCTATAAGGTCATGAGAAAAAAATATTTACTGTATACCGATTTTGAATAATCAATGATCGACAAAAAAGACTTACGCATCATTTACCTGGGTACACCGGACTTCGCTGTTCCGGGATTACAAATACTTGTAAAAGAAGGATACCATGTGGTAGCCGTAATCACCGCGCCGGATAAGCCTGCAGGCAGAGGTTTGACCTTACAATACTCCGACGTTAAAAAAGCAGCATTGGAATTGAACATTCCTGTTTTGCAACCGGAGAAATTAAAAGATCCTGATTTCATAGCAGAACTTAAATCGTACCACGCCAACTTACAAATTGTAGTGGCTTTCCGTATGCTGCCAGAAGCGGTATGGAACATGCCCGCCATCGGAACATTCAACCTGCACGGTTCTTTGCTGCCGCAATACCGCGGTGCTGCGCCGATCAACTGGGCCATCATCAACGGAGAAAATGAAACAGGCTTGACCACCTTTTTCCTGAAACATGAAATCGATACTGGCGATATGATGCTCCAAGTAAAAGAACCGATACTAGAAGAAGATACCTTTGAAATTTTATACAACCGTTTAAAGAATATCGGTGCCACACTCATCCACAATACCGTGCAGTTGATTGAAATGGGCGGTTATCAAACAATTCCACAAGATACAAGTGTACTCTTAAAAGCAGCACCTAAACTTTTCAAGGAAACTTGTCAGATTGACTGGAACAAAACGGAAGAAGAAGTTTATAATTTTGTAAGAGGTCTTTCTCCTTATCCTTGTGCCTGGACTGTCTTAAATGAAAAAACATACAAAGTCATTCAGGTAAAGAAAACTCAAACGAATGCAGACAATACCAAACATCCTCTAGGATCTGTGGTACAGGAAGATAGCAAAGCCTATGTGTATTGTCAATCAGGGAAAATAGAACTGATCGAAATACAAGCAGAAGGCAAAAAGAGAATGAAAGTATTGGATTATTTAAGAGGCAATAAAATTTAAGGAATCTAGTATAAGATTTGCTTGTTTTTGGGGTTTATGATTTGATAAAATAGTAAGTTGAATTATAATAAATAGTTTCTAGTAGATGAGGGTTAGGACGTTCCCTTCGGGTCGGGCTTTCGCCACTCGCTTCCGCCGAAAAGGCGGAGAGCTCAAACAATGGCTCAATCCCTAACGCTAAAAACAAAACATTAACAAAGAATATTATAATAAACTTAATCAAATGAAACGTTCCGTCATTGTAGCCATCGCAGAAAATCATGTCATCGGTAAAGGAGATGAACTCCCATGGAAATTATCCGCTGATCTAAAGCGCTTCAAAGCCATCACCATGGGACATCCCATCATCATGGGCAGAAAGACGTATGAGTCGATTGGTAAACTATTACCTGGAAGATTGAACATCATCATTACCAATAACAAATCCTATACCGTCACAGGCGGTGCGGTGGTGCATTCCATACAAGAAGCCTTTGACTACGCCGAACATAACCAATACGAAGAAGCTTTCGTTATTGGTGGTGCGGCCATCATCAAAGAAGCTTTGAAAGACTGCCATAAAATATACCTGACCAAAGTATTATCCAACACTGTAGATGGTGACGTCTTCTTAAACCTGCAACTCGGCAACGAATGGAAAGTATTGTCCACAGAGGAGTTACCGGCGGATGAGAAGAATGATTATGCGGTGGAGTTTGTGGACCTTGAAAGAATAAACTAGTTAGTTTACTCTTTTTACTTATTGTATTGCTGGTGCAAGCATTTTGCTTGTTCCTAAAGCTTCTTAACGCGTCTCGCGCGGGTTATCTAATCACCATTCAGTTAATTATTCCTTCTTATGTTACATCTTACCTCGAGCTGGAAGCTCTATTTGATTTTAGGAACAAGCAAAATGCTTGCACCAGCGGTTAGCAAATAGAAATATTGCATTTCATTTTACATTTTAGATTCCTGATTTTTTTCTCTTAAAATATTTCCAAAATTCAAACCAGCTGACAGAAACAAAACCAATCGCTAAACAAATGAGTAACTGTAGAACACTCAAAGTTTCAAACTGAAAGAACCTCGTCAATGGTTTTACATACAATAATACCCCTACGATCAAGAGAGTAATAAGAATCATCATAACAATCATATCGTTCTTATATTTCAAAGTCGTCCACAGTGAATAATGAAATGAACGGTTGATCAATGTCAGGAATATATTAGCAACAATCAATACTGTAAAGGTCATGGTACGCGTCAAGGCTTCATCGTATCCCTGATAAACTGAATAACGGTAAACGAATAAAGTACCCACTGTAATTAGCATGCCCTGAAGTATACTGGTAGTAAGTTCTTTCCAATTAAAGAACGTCGCGGACAAAGGTCTTGGTTTCTGAACCATGATATTAGCTTCCATCGGTTCATTTTCATAAATAATGGAACAAGTCGGCCCCATGATCAACTCCAGGAAAATAATGTGTAACGGTGAAAAGATATTAGGATAGATCCATCCTAAAGCTAAAGGAATAAATACAGTAAGGATGATGGGGATATGAATAGAGATGATGTATTGAATGGCTTTTTTCAAGTTGGTATAAATCCTCCTTCCCATCGCAATTGCATCTACCATCTTCGACAAATCGTCTTCCAACAAAATCAGGGAAGCCGCTTGTTTAGCAATCTCTGTTCCCTTCTTCCACATGGCAATACCGATGTGTGCGGCTTTCAAGGCAGGTCCATCATTCACACCATCACCTGTCATGGCCACAATCTGTCCTTGTGCTTTCAGCGCATTGATAATTTTCAGTTTAGCTTCCGGAAACATCCGGGAGAAAACAGAAGTAGTCATGACACAGTTTTGAAGATCAGCTTCGTTTAACTTCATCAGCTCATCGCCTGTGATACTTTTGTCATAACCTCGAAATCCTACTTGCTTCGCAATGGCTGTTGTGGTTTCCGCATTGTCACCGGTAATGATTTTTACTGCCAAGCCTGCTTTATAAAAATCATT
>JACMQM010000362.1 GCA_014376985.1 Cytophagaceae bacterium
CGGACATACGCAAACATGGCACATTTATATAAACACGCCTGATTTTACGACTTTTTGTGCCTGAATTTACAATCTGTTGAGAAAAATTCACAGATTAATTCACACGGCAACGACCGATTTCGAATAGTTGTAACTTCGTTTTTACGCTTTAAGCGCACCTGCCAAACTTTTTAATTTATCTGGAATTTTATCGAGAGGCATAACAAAATCCGCATAGCCTGAAGCCTGAGCACTGAGCGGCATAAAGTTAACTTCGGCAGACATATCCTGGGCAAAGGTTTTCCCCCCATTTGCCCTGATGTGCTTGCAGCCTTCAGTACCGTCGCCATCATACCCGGAAAGGACAATGCCGACTGCACGGACTCCCATTGCTTTTGCTAAAGAAGCAAAAAACACATCTATTTGCTTGTGCCCATAAGAGCGGGGGGAAATGACGTTGAAGGTGTAATTGTCAACAAAAAGATCGGCGTTTGGAGGAATGACGTAAACGTGATTCGCCAGGATTGGCATCGCCATGGCAGCCACCGTTACCGGCATTTTCGTATGACGTGACAGAATCAAGGCTAACTGACTATTGGCGGTGGGGTTCATGTGAGAAATAATGACAAAAGCCATGCCTGTCTTAGACGGCAGTGCATCCAGAAGTGCCTTATAAGCGTTAAGCGCACCGGCTGAGCCACCAATACCAACAATCAGTGTAGGGTGTACTATTTCTATGTCTACGGCAGGTCGTTTCCCTTTCTGTTCCATTAATCAATTTTATCTTGTTTGACTAATTTCTGACCCTGAACAACATTTTTACCAATCTTCTTTTCCTCATTGGCGATCCGGGTAGGTTCACCATCCATTGGCATCAATTCAATGCCAGCATCACTCAAAATTAATTTATGGACATCACTGTCGTGGCCCGTGCCACGAGACTTAACGATGAAAAGGCCACGAAGGCGTTTTTTGCTTACATCTTCTTCCAATTCCCGCACTACTATCCAGGTATCTATTAAAGAGGATACGCCGATTTCTCCGCTCGTATCGTTTTGTGCAGCAGACGATACAAGGCTGGTAAAAAAGCTGGTAATGCCATTTGATTTCAACAGATCAATCATGCGGGTAATCATTGATCGAATTTCGCGTTCCTCACCCTCTCCAATGAGACTTGTCAGGGGATCAATGACCACTGCTTTTGGTTTAAATTCGGCAATGAGTTTGTACAAATCGAGTAAGTGGTTCTCCAAACCAAAAAAGGAAGGTCTCGTAGACACGATTTTTAGGAGTCCTTTTTTTATCATTGGCTCAAACTGAATACCAATAGAACCCATATTTTGGATGAGTTGCCCCGCCGATTCTTCATACGATAAGAAAAGGCAGCGTTCGCCCCGTTTACAGCTCGCTACTGCGAATGCAGCCGCTAAACTCGTTTTTCCGGTGCCTGCGGTACCCGAAGCAAGTACCGTACTGCCTCTGGTATAACCTGGTTTACCCCCCTTAAACAATTTATCTAAAGTCGGGATTCCTGTTGAAACTTTTTCAGGAGTACCAGGCTGATCAAGCCCCGCCGAAGTGATAGGAATTACCGAAAGTCCATCTTTATCAATGACGAAAGGGTACTCATTTGTTCCATGTTTTGAACCACGATATTTAACTATCCGAACTCTGCGGATAGCAATTTGTTCCTTAACTCTATTATCCAATAAAATAATACAATCAGAAATATACTGTTCCAGACCATGACGGGTATAAGTTTCCTGTACTGGCTCGCCAGTAACGATTGCAGTAACTTTCTTTTCTTTAAGCCACCTAAAAAGTCTTTTTATTTCTAAGCGAAGAATGCCAACATCTGTGATGCCAGCAAAAATAGATTCAATAGAATCTAAAACAACCCGTTTGGCACCAATGGAGTCAATGGCATGCTCCAAACGAACAAATAACCCTTCAAGGTTAAAGTCAGTCTCTTGGATATCTTTTCGCTCCAAAAGCACATGTTCAATCAAAATTTTATTTTGTAAAACAAGCTCTTGCAAATTCAGATTGAGCGATGCCACATCTGTGTAGAGTTCATCTTCTGTTTCTTCGAAGGACATGAAGATACCCAATTCTTTAAATTTAACTGCCCCGTTGATTAAAAAATCAATTCCGAAGAGCGTTTTTCCCGAGCCAGCACTTCCACTGACTAAAGTGGTTCTGTTTTTCGGAAGCCCGCCTTCAGTAATTTCATCAAAGCCTTTGATACCAGTAGGGCACTTTTGTAGCTGCTGAGGATGAGCAGCATTTTTTTTTGGATTAGCTTTAGCTTTAGATTTGTACATACAATGTCGATTTTACTTATTTATTCATTGTGTATAAGTAGATTAATGTTTCCTTTGCGTCACATAACTATAACCACTTACCCTGTAAAGAATGAGAATTTTGTCGTATTTTCTGTATTGTTCGAAACTTTTCCAGTTTTTAATGTATCAATCAAGGAGTAAGTATAACTATAACATCATATGTATAGCATCTGTTTTGCTCAATTCTTTTTTAAGTAAAAATAATGGTAATGTTACAGAATATATGCTCTAATACGGGTTAAATCACAAGAGGACAATATTTTTGTAGAATGTC
>JACMQM010000363.1 GCA_014376985.1 Cytophagaceae bacterium
TATAGAAATATTCTCCCGATACGAAATCAGCACTGTTCAGTATGATGACGCCGGAATTATTTTTAGATACATTGAATTCTCTGATCAACTCACCTGTATGGTTACGAAGAAGAATAGCTGCCTGACTTCCATGAGCTGATTTTTGAAACGTAATCATCGCTTCTGTCTGCACAGGATTCGGATAGATGGAGAGGATTTCCGTTGTCTCTGTTTCCACTTCTGCATCGGCCTCTCTTACGCCGTTAGAAATAAGAATCAATTTCCAACGTTGGTTTTGTCCGTTGTTGCTGGTATAGATTTGTGCTCTGGCTTGATTAGCCGTTGAGGCACCAGTTACATCCAGACGCTTTCCTAGCGCATGCTGCGGCTCTAATTCATAAATATCATTTCCTAAATTGATCAATTTCCAGCGTTGGTTATTGCCGTTGTTGCTGGTGTAGGTTTGTGCTTTGGCTTCGTTAGCAATGCTTGCACCTGCAACATCCAAACGTTTACCGATAGCATGTTGTGGTTCCAATTCATATATGTTATTTCCTTTATCAATTAATTTCCATCGTTGGTTATTCCCATTGTTGCTTTGATAAATTTCAACACGTCCTTTGTCTGCTGTACTATTCTCAGCCACATCCAGGCGTTTGCCTAAGGCATGTTGAGGTTCCAGTTCATAGATAGCTCCTGCTACAATACCTGTAGCCACCACAAAGTTAGCGGTGATTGTACTGTTTGCCGACGGTGTAGAGATGGAATGTGTTCTTGCACCACCGTCTGACCAGGAAGAAAAGACATAGGTAATACCGTTTAACGTTTGTGGAGAAGCTACTTCTATTTCTCTTCTGATCTGACTCACACCTTTAAAGGTATAAGGACTGGTTACTGAATTGCCATCCAGTTTTACAGCGAGACCTGCGGGATTCGTTGCTAAGGTGGTGTTGGAGGTATTCGGATTGATGTCTACGGACACGGTATTGGATGCGCCTTTGGAATCTTTTACGGTAAGATAAATGCGGAAAAGAACATCCGGTGAGGTTTCCATTTCAGTGGGTATCGTAAATGTTCCGGAACGAATTCCATTGACAGGTTCCAATACAGGATGGGTGTGTGCCGGATTATCGTAGTGGTACAAATCGATTTTCCAGGTAAAGGCATTGTCCGGTAAGTTGCCGTCTTCACTGTCTGTTCCTGTTCCGGAAAAATTAATGACATCTCCGCCAGAATATTTTACTGAGGATGAAGGAGCTGTAATGGTAGCCACTGGTAAGGCATTGTTTAGCACAGTCAATGTTGCTTCTGTACTCGTGGCAATCCCTTCGCTATTGCTGACGATGACGCGGAATTTCGTACCGTTATCACTGAGTGTAGTGGTGGCGATGGTATAACTCGCTGCATTGGCGCCGGATATGTTTACGCCGTTGCGTTGCCATTGGTAGGAGGGTGTAGGATTGCCTGAAGCGGAGATCATGAAGTTAGCGGATTCTCCGGCTGATACGGTTTTATTTACCGGGTTAACAGCAATAACTGGAATACCGTTGCCTGTATAATTTACTTTCCACAACACGCCGTTTGTACTTGATGTGTTCGCGTCGTCTGATCCTCCGCTGATACCGCCTCTGGCAATGAAGTAAAATGTACCGTCGTTGGATACGGCAACATCCAATGGACGGTCAATACCTGTTGCGAAGTTGGCTACGGCTTTGGTAGCAGGATCAATGGTTTTGATCCAGCCGTTGCAATAATCTCCAAAGAAGTATTTACCTATATAAGAAGTAGGAAAATTCGCAGTTGTGGGATTGTAAAATTGCCCTGCGGTAATGGAACATCCGCTGCCATGGTTGTAAGCATATACGGGATCCTGATAATTAGCAGGAGCGGTTTGATTGATTCTCACGCCTTCAATGCCAGGCCAACCGTAATTCTTACCGGCCAACACTTCGTTGATTTCCTCCCAGGTACTGGCGCCAACATCGTTTACAAAAATCTTTCCGGTAGTAGACTGTACCGATAAGCGGAATGGGTTACGAAATCCCAAGGCCCATATCGCTTTGTTTTTTCCGGTAGCGGTGTTGTAAAAAGGATTGTCTGTAGGAATACTTCCGTCTGTGTTAATGCGTAAAACTTTTCCTTTCAATGTCGTAAACGATTGCGCATTGGAAGCCACGGTATTTTCACCGACAGAAATATAGATCTGCCCGTTTTTTATGCCAATGCCTCCGCCGTTATGATAACCCACTTCACCGAGTGGATCAATGTCGATCAAAACCAATTCACTTCCTGTTACTGCCAGATCCCCATTGGCGGTAAAGCGGCTGACTCGGTTATTGCTTAAAGTACTGCCCGCTGCCTTATACGTATAATAGGCATAGACATAGTGATTATTATTAAAGTCCGGATCGACGATGGCTTTGAGCAAACCTCGTTCATTCCAGTTGTCTACGTTAGGAATCGTTACAAAAGGCGTTGTTAATAAAGTGCCATTTTTTATGATTCTGATCTTTCCGTTTTTCTCCGCCAAAAACACTCGGCCGTCAGGAGCAACATCGATGCCTACAGGATCAAGACCTGTGGCGACTTGAATACCCGCAAAGTTAACGGGGAAAGTTTGTGCTTGTGCCTGTTGAATGGAGTAGACCAACAGGAATAAAAGAAGTAGAATGACTACTCTAAGTAGTCGGGTCTGATGTAATTTCTGTTTCATAGCTAGCTGATTAAAAATTGATGTGTTGATTCAATCTAAATAGTAATACAACAGAGTTAAAGAAAGCTTACAGGATAAGTTTATAATTTGTGAAGTATACCCTTGATGGGGCAGATAGTGCACAGGTATTGTGATTAGTAGTGCTGGTTGTTGTAACAAGCGAAGTGTATAATCGTTTTGTTTGGTAATAGTTCTCCTCATATATTTATTGGACCTAAGATAAAGTGTTTTTTATAAGAGGATAATACATGTCAATTTTAGGATTAGGGCGTTACAGCCAGTCCATCTAAAAAATTGATCCAACTTTGCTGTGGCGGTCGGGCTCTCGCTCCAAGTCCGTCAATCGCACAAGCCCAAGCGCTTCGGGCAGAACTGCGTTCGCAATTTTTGCACTCTTGTGCTCAATTGTTCTCGATCCCTAACGCGAACGGGTAGAACGATGAATTCCATTAGGGATTGAGCCATTGTGTGAGCTCTTTTTCTTTGATTCTCAGGGATGGATTTGTACTTGAACTTCGAATCAAGAAAAAAGTGAGTGGCGAGAGCCCGGCCCGACGAAGGAGCGAAATGTCCAAATTAAGACCGTCATTTCTAACGTCAATCAATAATTATTGCTATTTAAAAACAATTCCTACCTTAGTTATCAATTATATAGTTACGCCTTCAGGGATTTGGAGGCAAGGAGGAATGAATAAAATAAAAGTGTTACACATCATTCTTCACTGTCCAGTTTTTGTCTTGTGCCTTTTAAAATAATCGTATACTTTTTTGTAGTTAGTGAAATGTTTAATTATTCTTTTTATAAAATTAATTATTTAGTTCGCCTTGTATAGTTTTCTGTATGTAAGAGGTATGTGATTGACCCTTAAATCAACTAAATATTCCCAAGCATTCTTATTAAATATTTCATTAAATCTAAAACAGAATTCGTCCAAGTATCCTTGAAAATGAAAAGGAGAAACCCTGTGATGAATACCTCTTAGCCAGCCTTTCATGTTCATAATAAAATAATGTAGTTCTTTGAAATTCTTCCCTGCTTTTGAATACACCATTCGAATCTTATGCTCTTGCTTGAGCGGTGAATAGCCTGTCCATTTATCGGTTCTCACTTTAGCTTTAGCCTCTATTCTCTTCTCAAAGAAAGGCTTTAAGTCTTTGCTGGAATACCCATCTATGCTTATTTTTTTTGGATACAGCAGCTATTGATCAAATAGAATTTATGCAAAGTCTATTTGATCTTGACAGCATACAAAATCGAATAAG
The DNA here is from genome assembly GCA_014376985.1 of Cytophagaceae bacterium. Classification (GTDB taxonomy): domain Bacteria; phylum Bacteroidota; class Bacteroidia; order Cytophagales; family Cytophagaceae; genus JACMQM01. The sequence continues at coordinate 3,956 of JACMQM010000363.1, forward strand.
TTATTTTATAGATTTACAAAATGTCAATGGTCTATTGAGACCAGAATCAAAATACCTTCTTCAAGAAGTATTTTTAAAAGGCCAAGTATATAGAAAAGAAATGGCACGTATTACTGGTAAGTCAGCAAAAACAGCACGTAGTATAATGAAAAAGTTAATGGATCATGGCTTACTAATATCTGATGATGCTACAGGCCCCGTTCGAATTAATTTTCCTGTGAATTACATCGGTTACTTCTTTCCAAAGCTATATCCTGAAACCATCGAAGCAACACTGAATAGTAAATCATAATAAATAGTCTTCACTATTTATTATGATCGGGCACAAATAGGGGGTATATCATGTATTTTATACCTTATCAAGTATAAAATAAATATTACTAAGTATTACATTACTTTCCAATACAGAAAGTAATGTGTTTTGATAATTAGCTAGTTACGTATACAAGGTACGAATAAGGTACAAAACTTGTCGATAGGGTAACGATACAAAACGAAAAGCTCATCATTGAGATGGAACATCCTTGTCCGGAAGAGTTTGTTAAGGATTTGAAAGGTTCGATTATATATGCGTTGCAGAATATCGAAGTAAGTGAATTTACTGACTTAAGAGAATATCGGAATGCCAATTTTATAATGTTGCAATTACTTAGTAGAATAGGGGCTTCACAAGTGTTATAATGCTTCGCTTTTTTTATTAGGAGTCCAGTTACTTTGCTTAAAATCTGTCCTGATATTTAAGTCTTCAATTCCATTTTTTGAAAACCATACTTCAAACTCTTTTCTTAATTTCTCTGTACAACTTAAGAAAGACGACCATGTTTTTAAACCTATTGCGTCTCCATGAATAAACCTATGTTCTTCTTTAACGTTCCAACCAATAGTTCTGGGTTGGTGAACAGAAGATTCGATAACAACTGCGTATGAAATTACGGAATTCCCTAATTCAGCATGATCAACAGATTGATAAGAAGTCGAATAGAAATTAATCAAACAATCTGCTATCTTTTTTGGAGTAAAAGGATTGTCTATGAATTTTTTAACTTCTAATACTTGGTTGTTTGTTGCAAGCAAATAAACAGGATTATTTTCATACTCTGATTGATTTTTCCTTAAGAAACTATTTACATGAAATATTTCAAAAATATTGACAGAATTGATTTCCGCTGTTCTACTCTTTCCTTGGAATTTATAAAAATTAAGCTCGAAATGATAAGTGTTTAGTACTTCCAAAAGATTCGTAACTACTTCAATTTGCTTGTTTAGAAATTGTCTTTGTGAATAAGATTGGTATACTTTATATGCTATGTAAGCCATAAATAAAGATAGCATTAGAGAAACCAGAGGTATGATTTTTGTTAATATTTCTCCAAAAAAAAACATAGAAGTATTCATGATTATATTATAACATTACATAATAATAAGTAGTAGCATTTTATAACATTCCCTTTGCTTTAGCCAATTGATCAGCAACAAAAGGAATTATAATTTGTCCTAAATTATGTACTTCAGTTGAAAATAATTTGGGTTGATCATTTTCTGTTTCAAAGTTAGTTAAAGAATTTGTCATTGCAGATTGTATTTCAATAGGCATACTACGAGCATCAAATCCTCCTTTAACTTTACTATTTAAGTATTCTTTAAATGAGGCACATTGCGCAACATCTGTTTCTATAGGTTTAGTTTCGTGAAAATGATAGTACAACCACAGTTCAAAACAAGGATTACTTTGAGCCCAAAACCATCGATTCTCTATTGTATTATTTGCTTTGCAAAAATCTTTCAGTTGTTGTATTTTATTCCCTTCGTTCCATTTATCTGTATCAATTACAAACCATACTTCGTCATTGTATTCTATGCTTAGCTTAAATTTCGATGAGGTGGTTGTATTACCAAAAAATAATAATTCGGCGTTCTCTTTTAATTTTAAAGGATCTGATTTGCCATTATCGTTAGGTATAGGAATAATATTGATATTTGAAGAAAATCCTTGAAAATATTTAAAATAGTTAATTTCTGTTTGTTCACCTTCACAAAAGATGTAAATCTTTTTTGCATCTTTGTTCGCTTCTACTTTTTCATATACTTTTATTCTACTCAGATACCTCATATTTGTGCCAATTTAAATCTTGTAAGTTTGACAAAAAAGGTATTCCTCCATATCTACCATTTAGGTAGCCATTTTCAATATTTGCAGTATTGTGAATGTTAAAATCACTTAAAGAATATAATCTTGATGATCCATCAATATCTTTCTGAGCAAACCAAATTTCATCGGTTCTTAAGATATCTTGATCTAATAGAGATGATTCATGTGTTGTAAATATTAATTGTCCTTTTGCTTTAGAATCTAAAGATATTTTTGAAATAATATTTTTGATAGTTAATGGGTGAATGCTTCTTTCGATTTCATCAATTAGATATACGCTTTCATGATTTATAATTCCATTCAATGCAGGTATATAATCAATTAGTCTTTTAGTGCCATCGGATTCCATAGCAATTGGGAAGTTTTCATCTATGCCTCTATCGTTTAAATGAGTAGCTAGAACTGTCTTTATACATATCTCATCATTTTCATAAACCATAGTCATTTCTTCACCAGTTTTTTTATTTCTTACTGATGATAGTTGATTAGGAGCTTTCTTCAAATCTTCTGCAAGTGTTCTTAATTTATCTTGTTCTTCTGAATTTGAAAAATGTTCCATTGCTTTTTTATCAATGCTTAACTTTATAATACCTGTATTTAAAGTAGGTAATAAATCATTGGCAAAATCTTTGAGTCCATCATTTGTATCTAAATAATGAGCAATTCCAGCTGGTATGGAATTGGGTTTGATTATTATAAGTGTTTCACTAAACCAATTAAATACTGTACTGATATCGTTAAATTCAGCTTTATATTTTGAGTTAAGAAAGGAAAGCAATAATTCATTTTTAAGAATAAGTTTCTCTGCTAACACTTCTACAAATAACTTATTCTTCTCACTATTTTTCACATAGTCTTCATAAAAGATAATTGATTGAGTATCATTTTGATTATTTCTTTCAAATATTAATACATCGGATTCTTTTTTGCTTTCAACAAGGCTTTCGTTTAATATAATATCTTTGTCAAAAGTTAGAGTGTAGTAATAGTTTTTAGAGTTTGAGAAAAATTCTATTGCTAATGAAATAGGAGTAATAGTATTTTCTTCACTTAATCTGAATTTAATGTCACTAACATTGTCAATTAAACTACCTGAAACTACCATTGACTTTAACAATGTAATAGCCTTTATTAAGTTTGATTTACCTGACCCATTTGCTCCGTATATAGCACTCAATCGCAACGAATCAATACCTTTATTAGATACTTTATGATGAGGCAATCGTTGAGTTTTATTTGGCAGAAGATTGAATTCTGTTTGGTGTTTAAATGAATATATGTTTTTTGCTACAAATCGTATCAACATAACTGTTCCGTTAAAATTAAACGTAATTATAGCACAAATTTTAAATACTAACCCAATTAATTACTTTTTTTTGTGTATATCCGTTAATTTTTAACGGATATGGGTATTTTAAGATTTTTGAAGATTTAATATTATTGGGATGTTTGGTTGATTTTTGCCGATAATAAAGTGTATAACTCATTATTAACCATATAACCAGTTAAACCTTTCAAGGTTTCTTGATTTAACCAATCGGAATGCTGCATATTAAACTCCCATTTTTCATAAGTTCTTAAAATCGTTTTTTTCTTTTCGTGTGTTTGGTCTAATACCAAATTAAAACCAAATCGCTCAAAAATTCTACATCCTTGCATAGCCCGAAAAATATTGTCCAAAGCAGCCGTGTGAATTTGGTGTTGTCCTTTTTGAGTAGCCTTTTTATTAACATCCGGTTCGGTGAATATTTTACTTCCATACTTTACGATTTCTATTAATGCCTGTTCTTTGTTTCTTACTTGTGTACGGTGTTGTGCTTTACTGCTGGTAAATTCCTTTCCCCATTTCAACAGCCATTCTTTGACCAATATATCGGCAATTTCTTTGCTGGGCACGATGAGATGTAAGTGAGGGTTATAGGTTTTTCGTATCGGGTTGAAATTGCATTCCAGTGATTTGATACCCATTAGTTTTATCCCTTTTCCTCGTTGGTGTTTCTTTCTATACTTGGCAGTGATTTGTTGGAAAGCTCTAATGATACCTTTCTTAATCCTGGACTTTAATAGTCTGGCAGGAACAGCCTTTACCGTGAGTGTCACAAAATAGGGAGCTTCCCATTGCCGAATAATTGGCAAATACCGGTTCATTATATCGGCCTTTCTATTGGCACAGCACAGGGTACAAAAACGGTTTTTACAATACATACCGTACAATCTGCCACCGGAACTATATACTTTGTTTTGGCAGTGGTAAGTATTCCAATAGGGTTGCATCCTTTCGAGCCGTCCATTGTTTTTCGCTACATCTACAAGACTCAAAGCCATGGCTTGGGTAATTGTTTTGCGTTTGGCTTTCCCTTTCATAGCCTTGTCATTACTGACATCCGTACCGTTTCCGTGAACCGTTATTTCAGGTTTGTAAATGCCATTATTCATTTGGCTTGTCCCGTTTTGTACTAATGTATTGAGAGAGCTTCCCGAAGCAGGGGAATGCGGTTGCTGTTTTCCCATGGTTAAGACTTCTTAGAACTTAGGTAATTGTTTGCGCTGGCTTCTATTTCGGCCACGGTCTTTTTGCGTCCGGTCTTCAACCATTGGTCAATTTCAGATTTGAGAAAGCGTAGTTTCTTTTGTCCCTTGTGGCAAGGAATTAAGCCATGGTGAACCCAACCGTAAGCCGTTGCTTTCGCTGGCTTATCGGGTAGATATAGGCATAGGTCTGTGAGGTCAAACCAACGGTCGGTTTCAGTTGGATTAGTAGCCTTGGGTGTTTCGGCTATGGCTTTGTGAACAGCTTGTTGAATTAAGTTGCTCAGTTCTTCGCTGTCGAGTTGTACGATGATCATATTTGCTAACGAGTTTTAAGACTTGTTGCAAATATTCAAGGTGGTTTTGGTGGTTAAAAAAGTGGTTTTGGTGGTTTTGGTGGAGAGCTTATGGTTACTACGTTTTAGTAGTGAAATATTTATACAAATTAGATTTCAATAGATTGTTTGTATCTAACTCCACATCCTTAAACAAGGAAATATGTTGCTTAGCAAATAGGAGGTATTCAACTGACAAAGTATTTGATTTTTCATTTCTATACAGTTGACTAAGAGCCCAGCCAAATTTCTTCTTGTTCACCTTACCAACCTTTATTTCATGAGGGATAGGAGGGAATGAGCCTGTAGTAAAGTATTGCTCTAACGCGTTAACTAAAGCATTGTAATTCGCATCAGTCATATTTGCTTTAAAGGGATCAATCCAATCTTCGATGGTCGACCGCAACACATTGTTTGGTACTGCTTCTATGGAAGCATCTGATTGAATAGGAGTGTCTTTTTTACCATTTACATACTCGTGTAAAGATGCTTTCTTAGCTTCGTGTTCTTTATAACTTTGTTCCGCAGTTTCTTTTTGGTACTTCACAAAATCTAATGCTGTTTGCTGGTTGAGATAGGAAGCCCAATTTTTTATTCTGCCTGATTCGTCTCTTTCAACCTTGAGTTCACCTAACAAATACGCATTAAACTGTTGGTCGAATAGTGCTTCTTGAATACTTTTAGAGTAAGGAGTAGTAGGGATTTCCATTAACTCGTAACGCTGAAGAAAATGAATTACTTCTAATGCTGTTTCAAACTGTTTATTAGCAACTACATTCTTAAGAATTGAATCTGTTGTTTCCTTTAAGAAATCTATAATCTGAGGTATTACATTTTGATTCCAAGCAGGGGAGAATGAATCTTTACTTTCCCTTACAATTTCTTTCGCTTCTTCAGGTGTAAGTCCTCTTTTAAGTAAAATCGGTTTGATGTAATGGAATACGGGTTGAATGGTATTCGGGTGATTCTCTTGTCCCGTTAATCCAATCAATTCAGCAGCAATACTCAACTTGTCATTCAGTTTATCGCTACTTGAATATTTTAGTATGGCATCAATTTCTTGACTGCAAAAAACCATTATTGTTTTGTGTTCATCGCCCAATAAGCTACGTGTATATTGGGTGTGATAAAAACTAGAATTGCCATACGTTTCTTTACACGATCTTAAAAATTTGAGGTACTGTGTTTCGTTGCTCGCTCGTTTTTCTATTTCAGCTTTCTCTTTGAAGTCCTTTAATGTTCGCGAATAGTTGAAGTCTTTATCAATATGAGATTCGTAAAGATTCTTTCTTGCAATCTCACTTTCTTCAGCTTGCTTTTTGAGGTTGGCATTTACCTCATTCTGGTGCTTTCCGATTAGAGCATTGGTAAGATCGTTTGCTTTTTTATCAGGCTTTTTATTTTTCATTTATTGCCCTAAAGTTTGTAGTACTTTATTCAACGTTGCCTTTACATTAGCAGCAATCAATTCAAAGAAAGGTTCTTTGTTATGCTCTGTCTGTGCTACTTCCAAAGCTTTATAATACTGTAAACGACTTTCAGCATCACCTTTTAAGATTGCGATTGGATAGCCATTTTGTAACAGAACAAGGTTCATTAACAAACGGGACGTACGACCGTTACCGTCTATAAAAGGATGAATCGTTACCAAACGCTCGTGTAATTCAGCGGATAAGATGACAGGGTGTAAATTGTTCTTCTCTGTTTCATACCATATGAAAAAATCTTCCATTTGCTTATCTACAAGGTAGGGCTGAGGTGGCACGTATTGAGCACCGCTAATCAATACCTGAACATTTCTATATTTACCTGCATGGCTGTTATCTATGCTTTGTAAGATGAGTGAATGAATATTCAGTAAGTGAGTTTCATTTATAGCTATTGGATCTTTCACCAAATCCTTTACATATTCTATGGCGTGCGTATGGTTGATCGCTTCCATGTGTTCCTGCAAACTCTTACCGGAAATGGTCAATCCTTTTTCAACCACTAAAGCAGTTTCCTGTAATGTCAGAGTATTGCCTTCTATACGGTTACTTTCATAAGTGTATTCCAGTTCAAACGCTTTCGCTACCTTATCACTTTCTAAGTGTCGGTATTGGTTGAGTTTTGCTTTTAACTCATCAATTTCGTTAAGGTGGTCTTGAATTTCTTTTTTCATTTGAGCTACTTCGTAAAATATAATACTATTTTATTGAATTTTCCTTTGGATTGATCCACAATTTTCATGACACTATTATTGAATGATTGATAATCTCTCCCTAATCAATTGTCGGTATTGGTATTTAAAATCTTCACTCAAAAAACTAGCGTCTATCATTTGCAGCCAAGCAGGTTCGGCTTTAATCATTTTATTTAAAATATTCGCCTGTTGTTTTTCATCTAATTTAAGTGTGTTAAATGCCTCAATAAAATCCGATTTTTTAATTTTCTTTTTCTTACCATTTAGGGTTAAGCCGAGTTCTTCGTCATCTGCTGGGTTGACCAACTTCGTAGCCACTAAGTCATAAGCTGGAGACAACACCATACCCATATTGGCTTGCCTGATTAAAGAGAAATTTTTTAAATGCATATCCGCATTCCCTGTTAAGAAAGAAAATAAAACCAATTCAAAAAAGTTGACAACATCTAAGCCCGGATTAACAGAATACTTTTGTAGGACTTTTGCTATTTGTTCGTAGCTGCCATGGTATTTATCTTCTGTCAATCGATCGGTGAGTTGACACATGTCTTCCATGTGTATCTTCTTCTTCTTTATTCTATCAATGCGTTTAGTTATGTAAGCTAAATTACCGGACTGCAATCGAATCAAACTATGTGGCACTACTTTGATTTTGGCTACCGTTGCCAAATGCATGGTGAGGTCTTCTACTTCGGGTAATTCACGATAATTTGGAGTAGAGGGTTTTAAAATGTAACCTCCCCAAAGTCCAACTATAGTAAAACGCTTTGTTGCATTTTTGTCCTCACTGTCTACAAGATGAAGGGAAAGCTTGGGTTGTACGCCTGTTACAGCCGTGTGATTTTTAATCACTTCTTCTGCGAGTGCATTCAATTGTTTTTCTTCAAAAGGTAGGATAGGCGGTACTGGTATTCCAAATATCTTTTTACTACAGGCGGCATGGAAATCATGCGCTGAAGTAGTCAGTGGTTTATAGCAATACAAACATCTATTTGTCATCATCATCTTTGTTTACAGGATGAACACTGACCGCACCAATGCAATCTTTGCAGCAAACTAATAATAACCCCATGCGATCACGTGGATTGAGCTTCCAGTTATGTTCTGCAATATCCAATAACCATCCTTCAGGAATTAATCCATCAAAAAAAGGAAACAATACTTTATCGGTGAATGCCTGCGATTGTAGCGGAAGCGTCAAACTAATGGGTTCCGCAAATACTGAATGGATGTATTGGTCATCGTATACAAAGTGATAGCCATTCTCATCCTGAGTCAACCAGCCCGCTGTACGATCATGCATTTTTATTTCTGCTTTTCTACTAGCCATTAGTCAACGTATTTTAATTCTACTGGACCCATTTCATGACCAAACAATTGGAGTACTTGATTTACTTTATCTAAGCGTAAAGTCTCTTTCCCTTGTTCTAGTTCACGAACAAAACGTACTCCAACTCCAGCCTTCACAGCCAATTCAGGTTGTGTGAGTTTAACAGAATTTCTCTTTGCTCTTACAAATTCATTTAGTGTCATATCGTATACCTTATCGGGTATAAATATAGTTAATATTACAATATATATACCTTATCGGGTATAATTAATAAATAATCGAGGCTTTAAATACCCGAACGGGTATAAAATAGATCTGTAAGGCATGAAGTATACCTTATCGGGTATAAAAATAAAGTTATTATTCAAAAAATAAGGAATGAATATATTTCAAAATCCCACTAGTGTCCTAAAGTCTGCAATACTTTATTCAACGTTGCCTTTACATTAGTAGCAATCAATTCAAAGAATGGTTCTTTGTTATGTTCGGTTTGTGCTGTTTCCAAAGCTTTGTAATACTGCAAACGGCTGTCAGCGTCACCTTTTAGAATAGCAATCGGGTAGCCGTTTTGTAATAAAATAAGGTTCATCAACAAACGGGACGTACGACCATTACCGTCTATGAACGGATGAATTGTTACTAACCGTTCATGCATTTCTGCCGATAAGATGACAGGGTGTAAATTGTTCTTCTCTGCTTGATACCACGAAAAGAAAGATTCTATTTGCCCAGGTACTAAAAGAGGTTGAGGTGGAACAAAGGTTGCACCGCTAATTAATACCTGTACCGTTCTGTAATAGCCTGCATTGGTATTGTCAATACTTTGTAAGATCAATCTATGAATGTCACGTATGATCGTTTCAGTGAGTGGTGTTTTTTCTCTTACCAATTCCTTTACATATTCTATGCCATGGGTGTGGTTGATCGCTTCCATGTGTTCCTGCAAACTCTTACCGGAAATCGTCAGACCTTTTTCAACAACTAAAGCCGTTTCCTGTAATGTCAGAGTATTACCTTCTATACGGTTACTTTCATAGGTGTATTCTAGTTCAAACGCTTTCGCCACCTTGTTGCTTTCTAAGTATCGGTATTGGTCAAGCTTTGTCTTTAACTCTTCAATTTCGTTGAGAAGTGTTTGTAGTTCTTTTTTCATGGATGTTAATACGTATATCTAATGCTCTTATAGTAATGTTATTGTTACATTAATTAGTAGGAGACAATTCTTTAATAATGTATTGATTTAAGGCTTGTATGAAATTTTGTTGAAATGTTCTATAATTATCAGCTTCTATTTTAATCCTTATATTATCTTCTCCCATACCTATGTTTTTTAATTTATAGATTGATGATTGCAATTTCTCTAAATATTCCTTTTTGAAACTATCTGTATTTGCATCTCTAAAAAGATGATAAGTGTTTTGTTCAAACGGATCAAAAGGATTATTAACAGTTGATACAACAGCATATTTATTCGGAGTAGTTTCAATCAAATTAGTATAATGGTCTACAGCTTTCAATAAATCTAATAGCGCATTATGTCTCATTTGATTAATAATGATTTTTTTTTGAACATTCATATGTTCTATCGATCTCTTGTCTTCTAAATGCGAAACTGTATATGTGAGATAAATCAAAGCAATTATATTGGCTATTGTTAGAACTGGGTTTATTGAACCTCCTATAAAGTCCCCATATTGCCCCCAGTGCTTAGGACTTTTAGATAATTCTCCGTTGAAATTAAAATAGTAAAAAGCATTTGGTATTAGAAATAATGTCATGCAGCCAATTACTATCCAACGGATATTCTTTTTATTCATTAGATATTTTTTTATATGTTAATGATATTTGATTTACCAGTTCAGAAAGAAACTAAAAATCTAATACTATTTTATTGGCGGCATCTCTTTTTGATTGATCCACAATTTTGGCGTAAACCTGTGTAGTTTTCAGCTCACGGTGTCCCAGCATCTTTGATACTGTATAAATGTCAGTTCCGTTACTGAGTTGTAAGGTGGGA
>JACMQM010000364.1 GCA_014376985.1 Cytophagaceae bacterium
TCATACTGCCCATCGTGCCCGCTGGCGCGTGTGAGTTTTTTCCCTTCACGGAATACCAATTGAAGACCATGTGTTTTTTCCCATTCACATGTGCAGGAAATGGCTAGGTAATATTTTCCATTGGTATTTTTTTCAATAAAAATATCGGTTGGCCTTACAAAATTCCAAACGTCCTGAGCACTCTTTATGTTCAAAGGCTCAGCACCAGACGAGCTGACACCATCCTGATAGTTACGTTCCACCAGTTTTGAATCGTTCAAACGATTGGCTTCGTTCAATTGCAAAAACTGTTTCAGTACCACTTCCGCTCCGGCCATGAAAGAAGAGTCTTCTCCTTGCGTAAAAGTGATTTTTATTTTTTGTCCGAGGTAAGGAATATTTACGGGTGCGCTTTCGTACCAACCTTTATAATCAGGATTGCGTTTCAGCGGACCTACAATTTCAGCCAACGTGCGTTTGTCTTTGGGAGCGAAGAATTGTTGAAAAAAATTCATAGGCATTTGAGTTAAATAGGTTGAAGTATGGAATGCAATACATTCTTCCTGACTCGCATAAATCGGCAGGGTGATGAAACTGATCAAAGCTATCAAGAAGAAATGTTTCATATTTGTAATGATGAATATCAATATAATTAGAAAATTAAGACTTCAAGCTATATAATCTTCCTGTTTATTTCAGATTGAATTCTAATTTGAGAAAGCAAGGAAATTTGCTAACCTTCCAAGATCGAATATAGATGTAGAACTTAATAATCATGTTATAGGAGGATTTGCCTGGATTATCTCCAATCAACCCTGCGTACAAAGTATAGTGGATATTACTGCCGTTGTAAGCAGACCTCGCAGGGAAGAAGAACCAGCTGCATCAGAAGTTGTAGAGCAAATACAATTCAATAATGATCAAATTGCTTTTCATGTACCTCAGGAAGCAGAAGATTCTAAATTTCATCTGTTTGACATCAACGGTATAGAATGTAAACAGCAAGCGGTAAACAGCAGCTCTATAGTCCATACACAAGATCTGAATGCCGGTATTTATATCGCTATACCAGAAACAAAAAGTGGTACCATTAAAAAGAAAATCGTCGTTCAACGCTAAGCGATTTCATTCTACTTTAAAACATCCGCATCAAGACTACTCGATATGGATGTTTTTTATAGGATGCACTTATTAACTGTCGCATCATAATTGCTTGATTAAACAAATCATCCATTAATATAAACGATTCAACACATGACCACCACCAGTACCCTTCAAAACATCTTTAGAATTGCATTGGGTTTCATGCTTTGTTTCACCGGAACAGGCCATATGACCTGGGCTCGTGAGGAGTTTGTCGCGCAAGTACCGCAATGGCTTCCTTTCAGTACAGACTTTGTGGTTGTTACGTCCGGAGTCGTAGAACTTTTACTAGGCTTATCATTGATCCTTTGGAAAAGAGAACGTGTCAGGATTGGTTGGGCAACAGCACTGTTCTTCGTTTTGATATTCCCCGGCAATATATCTCAATATGTTAATCACACGGATGCTTTCGGATTAGAAACAGATACACGCCGATTAGTGAGGTTGTTTTTCCAACCTGTATTAGTAGTTTGGGCACTTTGGGCCACAGGTGCCTGGCAGGCCTGGCGCTTGAATAAGTCTGTGGTATAATAATATTTTTTATAAACGATGACCTTTGCACAGGATACCAATCTACAATCAATTGCGATCTGAACTCCATTGATAGAAATGAATTTATTGTTCCGGTAAAAATTTCTCCGCAATGATCCGAACGATATCCGCTTTCAAGTCCGGCCAATAGGGAACGGTATCTTCCAACACCGCAGCTAATCTTTCAATGTGATCCTGTTTCTCTTCCTCCTGGTATTGACTCAACAGAGATTTGTTAAGCATATAGAATGCAGCCAGGTTATAGTTCTTCCGGATCAAAGCGGTTTGTATAACTTTCATTTCTTTTTCTGAAAAAGATAGAGGCCTAAATAACCCAATTGGATGAAATGATAATTTGACCCAAACATGTGCGAATCAATTCTAAAAAAACAGGATATCTGAACTTTTTTATTTTCGCTTGTTCTGTTTTCAACGAAAATAGTTATATTTAATAACGAGAAAAAATATCCCATGAAGATATCCCATCATACTTCAACACTTTTAGCATTACTCACGCTTCTTACACTCAATTCGTGCAGCTCCACCAACTATCTTACGCTGAGTGTTGATGAGCCCGCACCAGTATATGTACCTTCCTACATAAAAAAAGCAGGTGTAGTGGATAGAAGTCTTCCTTCTGAAAACAATAAAATACAGGATAACATAGATAAAATATTATCTGCTGAAGGGAAGAACCTGGATAAAGAAGGAGCAGATTACGCGGCAAAAGCTCTCACTGATGCATTAAGTAATAATTATAGATTTTCAGAAATACGTCTCATCAGCGATGTCAACTTAAGAAGTCCGGGACAAGGTATTTATCCTGCACCAATTCCCTGGGATCAGGTAACGGCAATCTGCAATGCCAATCAGGTGGATGCACTTTTTGTATTGTGTTTTTACGATACTGATACGCGTGTTGACTACGCTGCCATACCGGTAGAAATCACCACGCCTCTTGGGTTTAAAGTACCGGCGATAGAACAGCAAGCTACTTGTAATACGCTCATCAAGACAGGATGGAGAATCTATGATCCTTCGAATAGAATCATTCTGGATGAATACCAAATCACCGATAACATCGTAACTACTGGAAGAGGTATTAATCCGATGAAAGCCTATGAAGCTATTGCTGGAAGAAAAGAAGCCGTGCTGCAGGCAAGCCGTCAAATCGGACAAAATTATGCCGACAGAATCCTGCCTTATAGAATTCGTGTAAGAAGAACTTACTATGTGCGCGGAAGCAATAATTTCACCATAGCTAAACGCAGGGCACAAACAGGTAATTGGGATGGAGCAGCAGAGCTTTGGAAAAAAGAAGTCAATAGTTCCAAGCAAAAGATTGCAGGCAGAGCGACTTATAATATAGCCATCATCAGTGAAATCAATGGAGACCTTGATGCAGCAATAGATTGGGCTTCCAAATCTTATACCGATTATAATAATAAACTGGCGCTATCTTACCTTAATATTCTTAAAAACAGAAAGCGGAAAAACGAGCAGTTGAAAAATCAACAACAATAATCACTTATTGTTTCAATAATTTCCTTCGCTGCACAGAATAACCGGTATGCACTTCGATCACATAATAACCGGCAGGCAAATTACCCAACTCTAAAAAATATGCTTGTGTATCAAATGAAATTCCCGAAAGCATTTCTTGTCCGGTAGCAGACACTACACGCAACTTCTTTTTTCCCACACCCAACACTTTCACAGAGACTACACCATCTGTAGGATTGGGAAAGAGTTGTACTTCATCGATTCCTGCTGTCTCATACACCTGCACAATGATTGGGAATGTTGTGATCTTCCCATCGACATCAGTTTGGATCAACTTATAATATTGTACACCATGCACTGGTTCTTCATCCAGCAGTTGGTAGTTCGTCAACTGTTGAGAAGATAATGTGCCTTCCTGCACCGCAATCACTTTCCAGTGCATACCGTCTTCTGATTTTTCTACGGTAAAAAAAGCATTCGATTCTTCACTGGCCGTTTGCCATTTTACTTCTATAGCTGCACCGGCAACCGCAGATGTAAAGGAAAGTAGATGAACAGGCAGCGTAGTAGAATGCGTCAACGACACATCATCGAAATAACCATCCGAATCACTGTTGATCGAAGCATCCGAAATCAAACGGATACGAATGGTTCTCGTCCCTGCAGGAGCTACTCTGACATCAGAATATTGTGTCCAGACGAGAGAACCACGCAAGCCGGTATCATACGTGGACAATACAGTGGATGAAGCATTTCTGTATTCTACAATGGCTCTGCCTCTATCGTTGTATACACCAAAGGCCATCGCGTACGAACGCATCCAGGTAGAAAAAGTAAAGGTAGACGAATTGGCATCAATGCTGGCAGAGAAAGAAGATACATCGATATCCTGATACAACTCACAAGGATTAGCATCGGCACCTCCGGCATAGAAGTGATAAGTACCACTATGGGCCGGCACTTGAGTGTCATTGTTCCAGTGACAAGACACAAGTGTCCAACCAACAATGGTCGGGTTGACTTCTGATCCAGGATTTACGACCAGGTTCTGGCCATGAACAAAGGATGCAATAGATACTAAAAAGATAATCGACAGAAGCAGTCTCATGAGCTGGTGGTCTCTTCGTACTTCAATCTAATCAAAAAAAACGAATATTCTTCCCTCCATAACGAACAGAACACAGGATTATAACCTAATGAATACACCAAATAAATACTATATTACTGCACAAATCACCGCTATGAAATCCATCTTTGACACCACTCCAAAAAAGGAATTAATTGAACGCATTAAAACCCTTGACGCTCAAAGCAAGGCACAATGGGGACATATGAATGTCTATCAAATGGTAAAACACTGCACGCTGTGGGAAGAGATGCTATTGTCCAAAATCAAAGTAAAGCGTGTCTTTATAGGCCGTTTGATTGGTAAGTTACTCTTGAAAAGCGAAGTCAAAGACGACAGACGAATGGTGCAAAACACTCCTACTGTCTCCGAATTAAAAGTGAAAGACACTAACGTTGACCTGCAAGCAGAAAAAGAGAAATGGATTTCATTGATAGAGGAAAGTATCCAGGCATCAACAACCGATTTCGTACATCCCTTCTTCGGTAAGATGACGAAAGAAGAAATTGGTATTCATCATTACAAACATATTGATCATCATTTGAGGCAGTTTAATAGTTAATATTTGTTCATCACAATAGCCTGTATAGAGTGACTGTCATTCCTTTATCTTCAACATCTACTGCTGAAAAAATTGCCGAATTCATTTTCTACGGCAATTACTTCTATGGAATTTGTGTCGTTGCCCAGGCCATTGAAGCCACGCTGCAACAAGGATATCCATTGAACGGCTGGACCTATTATTGTTTAGCTTTTATCACGACAGTTTTTTACTACAACTATCCCTACGTCAGAAAATATCCGGCGGAGAGTACTGATCCTCGCACACTTTGGTACAAGAAACGTTATCGTTTTATACAGTGTAACCAACGCTTCTTCGCGTTCATTTTAGGAGTTTCCTTGATTTTTTTTCTATACCATTATCAGGACAGCATTCGAAAAGCCAATCTGATCCATTGGTTTCTGGTTTTGATTTTCCCCGCAGTGGCGACCATGTACTATGGACTCAATGTCTTTTCTGCTAAATACAACCTAAGAAAAATAGGTTGGCTCAAACCCTTCATCATTGGTTTTACCTGGTCAGGCATGGTGAGCATTTATCCGATCTTATTTCAAAACATGATCAAAGGAGAACCTTATCTATACACAAGCATAGGCGCTTTACTCTTTCTTAAAAACTTAATGTATCTGTCCGTTTTAGCGATGATGTTTGACATCAAGGATTATGCTGCCGATAGCCACAATCAATTGAATACGTTTGTTGTGAAACTAGGCTTGCGAAAAATGATTTTCTATATTTTTCTTCCCTTGCCTTTACTGGGATTGCTTACGTTCCTTTCTTACGCGACCATACATAATTTCCATCTCTTAAAAATGGCATTGATGATGATCCCCTTCTTTCTGCTGATCCTTGCCGGATTGTCATTAAGAAAACGCAGAACGTTGATGTATTACCTGATCGTCATTGACGGTTTAATGTTAGTGAAAGCCGCCTTTGGGATTGTGGCGATGTTGGTTTGATTTTTATCAATAAATAATTTTTAAAACTATAGTATCATATTTATTTGTTGTAATAGTTTAGGAATTGCGTTAGGGATTGAGCCATTGTCTGAGCTCTTTTTCTTTGATTTTTAAGATTGATATTTACTATAGCCTGATTCAAATAAAAAAGCGAGTGGCGAAAGCCCGGACCGAAGGGAACGCCCAAATAACAAGCCTTGTTATTTGGATAATATTTTAGGTAACCACCATCACTCAACAAAAAAAATGCAAAGTAATCTTCTTTATAGATGCAGTGAAAGTTGATTGACAATGTAAAGATAAAAATAAGGGCGTTCCCTGCGGGCCGGGCTTTCGCCACTCGCTTCCCGTCAATCCATCTGGCGATCTAAACAAAAAATAAAATGACGGGAGAGCTCAAACAATGGCTCAATCCCTAACGCAAATATTAGACTAAGACTAATATTTTAAGACAACCTCTTTCCGGTTAAAATAATTTAGCCAGAAAGAGATCTACTCCATGTCCTGAATAAGTCTTGCGGGCCAGCAGGTATTCTAAAGCCATCACATTCAATTGTACCGACCAGCTGTGGCCGAGTGTAACAACAAGACCAATTTGCGAATTGATCTTTCCAAAACCACCTACAGCGATACCTGGAGCAAAGTAAAAAGAATTGGCTGCAGAAAAGATCGCAGCAGCTTTTAGATAAGGTTTATAACTTGGTAAAAACATATAGCTGGCATCTGCTTTCAAAGCTAAGTTTTGATTGATTTTTTGTAGTAAACCTAATTGAACTTTTGTAGGCAGAGCAGTCCTTCTTTTTACATGTTGCTTCTCTATGTCCATGTCTACGAATACTTTGTCCGGAGAAGTATCTCCGATATTATTCGGCTGCAAAATATCTGAAATGTTATATCCATTATAACGGTAAGTTTTGTCACCGATATAGGTATCCATATTTTTCCAATTGACAAAACCCAAATCTCTTACTTCAGCGGTGAGCATGGTATTATTGAAAACAAACCTTCCGTACAAATCAACGCCAGCTCCCCATCCATTATCCGAGACAAAAGGATTCTGAGTGCGTTCCTAACCATAATATTGAAAGTGTGCATTGATGTCTGCATAGGGCATTAATAAACCATCTGATAAATAAACACTTCCATTTTCAACATTTACTTCCTGGTAAAGCCCGCCTTTGATAAAAGACAATCTTCCTCCCAGCATAACATTTTTTGAAATTGTTTTCTGGAAACCCACAAATACTGTGGCGTAATTGTACTCCCGCATATTTGATTTCCCGACCTGGGCATAGTTGTCTGCATATTGTTCGTAATCTTCAAAAGCCAGTTTGAATAAATCTTTTGTAAAATAGAGGTAAGAGAAATCTCGATAGCCAACACCGACATCCATTAACCAAGAGATATCGGCAAAACGAAATCACCCAGCAACAGAAGCATTAACATCTGCACCCAGGCTATTGTGATGTTTTAAGCGATCTATAGGAAATTTAGTATCCCAGCGTTAGGTGTGTGTTGCGGGTAAAGCTGCTGCGTAACAAAATCGTTGGTTACCGCTGTAGAGTTATAGAGTATGGAACCTTTCACTAATACATAACCCTTGTTCTGAAAACCTGCTATCAGTTTATTACTTCTCAACCAGGTCGTCGTCCAGTAGATATCGTCACTGTAAAGCTGTGGATATACATTAGTGAAGTTGAGCTACAGGAAAAATGCTATCAGAACTACAAGTCTTTTTGTAATCATGGTGGAACTCGTTTTGTTTTTTGGGATTTCTATTCATTTTAATGCCATTTTAAAAAGTATAAAATATGTACTGTGCGTTAGGGATTGAGCCATTGTCTGAGCTTTCCCGCCACGCGAAGGTTTTATAACCATAGAGACTGAATGGTGGAAAGCGAGTGGCGAAAGCCCGGCCCAAAAGAAACGCCCTCATGCTTACTAAATTTACGAATATCATAATCACCAACCGAAAATTACACTATACAAACTGACGAAATAAATTTAAAAACATCATTTCTATGTTTAAAATCCATTTTCTGATGTGTCTTAAGAGTATAGATAGCCTCAAAACACAATGTTCTTACCCATCAGAATAGTCTAATTATTTACTACAAAAACCATAATTGAAA
>JACMQM010000365.1 GCA_014376985.1 Cytophagaceae bacterium
TGTTCGTCAAATTAAAGAAAAAGCCATCAGAAGGCTTAGACATACTTCCCGCAGCAAGGCGCTTAAGCCTTATTTGGGTTAATCTTTTTCATAGTTGTTGGTTTAACAAGGGCTGCCTCAAAAGGGCAGCTTTTTGTTTTTATAGTGGTTAGCGGTTAGTCTGCAAACATTATAAAAAAATGGTAAATAAAAAGGTCTCGCAATTATGCGAGACCTTTCACTAACGACTATCCACTAACGTCTAATGACTAATTTCATCCTCATCCTCTTTCAATACACTTACGATGGGCTTCAGCACGTCATAAGACTTTTCCATTACAAGGCTATTAAAATCTGAATACAACACAAAGGCCAAAATAGCTACTACCATATAGAACACTTGGAAATCATAGGATATAAAAAAATATCCCCCAAGAATACCTCCGCCTAAGTAACAAGCGAAAATTGTAAGATGTAGTTTTATTTTTTCTATTAACTCCGGCGTTCGGTGGCGTTTAAAGAAAACACAACCAACCTCTCGGCCTATATCTGTGAGAAGTCCTGTGAGATGAGTAGTTTTAACCTGATTATTGGATATCGTAGCCACCATACCATTCTGAAGCCCCATACAAAATATAAGCGAGGCAATCAGAATTTCCGTCTCTTTAAGACTTTCAGTGTAGAAGAGGTGGCCATAGATACCAACTGCAAGTAATCCGAAGCTCTCCATAATAATAGGCATTGCATGTGCGATATAGGGGCCTTTGCTTTCGAAGGCAGAAATTAAAAATTGCGCCATAAATGATCCTGCAAAAAACAGGAATAACCAGACGAATACTACACCTGCCTGATACCAGTGTCCTTTTACCAGTTCTTCCGCTAAGGTCGCCACATGACCAGTGATGTTGGATGTATAGGCAAAGAAGACCATGACACCAGCTACGTTTACCATTGCAGCAGCAGCAGCGGTGGTCGCTCCTAACTGAAGATTATTTATATATTGTCTATTTGTTTTTTCTTGTGAAATCATATGCTCTATTTGTTGGCTACTTTAGTAAAGATAAGCCTCGCTATTCCTCTGGATTCCATACCAATGTCAAAATTGAGAATCAATTCATGATTGTTTAATTCTTTGATGTCATACAGCTCTGTGTCTCCATCTTCATAAGTGAGCTGAAGAACATGTCCACGTCCTTTTATTTTCCATGTGGCTTTGGCGGCAATGTCCTCCCCGTTATAGAAGTGTAATTCATTGTTATTCATAAACCTCCATGCCTCTGATTCATGTTTATGAGCCATGCGAACATCATGGTATAAAAAATTGCTTTTATCTACGTTTTCATATGACCAGGTTGTTTCCATCCATTTGCCTTTAATCATTCGTTCCGGATTGAAATAATAAGCAAGGGTTATAGCTCCTGATGTAATGAATATCAAACTGGCAATAATGATATATGATAGGGGATTTCGAAGGATATAGCTCATGCTTATAATCAAATCCTCTTAAGAAGTGAGTTACGAAAATATGAAATTATCGCTAATGGAAGGATGATATTAGCCCTTTTTTTATGAATTATTTATGAATTATATCTTTTTAAAGGCAGTTTTCATGATATTGATCTTCTAATTTTATTTTTGAATAAAATCAGAAATGACATAAAATATATCGATTCATTAATCGTCCATAGTGTATGGATGCAGTAAATCTTGCCATGGCTGAAATAAAAAAGGATAGGATTGAGGAAGCCGTCCGAAAAGACCGGGGCAAACTTCTCAATTTTATTAAGCAACGCGTTGCTGATAAAGACGACGCGGAGGATATTCTGCAGGATGTCTTTTTTCAATTAGCCAATGGTTACGAAATGATTGGTTCGTTAGATAAGGTAACGTCGTGGATGTATGCTGTAGCGCGAAATAAAATTACCGATTGGTACAGAAAGAAAAAGCCTGAGCCATTCAGTAGAAGTTCATTCTCTGGATCCGATGAAGATGATCAATTGTCGATTGGCAACATCATCCCGGCATTGGGCAATACTCCGGAAGATGCCATGCTAAAGTCTGTGATATGGGACGCCATCATGGAAGCTTTAGATGAATTACCGTCGGAACAGAAGGCTGTGTTTGTTTGGAATGAGTTTGAGGAAAAAGGGTTTAAAGAAATTTCAGAAGAAACGGGTGTCGCAATAAATACCTTAATATCCCGCAAGCGCTATGCGGTATTGCATCTCAGAAAGCGACTTCAATATTTATATAAAGAACTAAATCATTAATCACATACAATTATGAAAAAGGTAGGCAAAATTATACTGATGATCATCTGCGGAATCGCTTTCGTAACGGCGGTGATATTTGTAGTGATGTCATTATGGAACTGGTTGGTTCCGGAGTTATTTAATGGTCCGCTCATCAATTTCTGTCAGGCAGCCGGCATATTGCTCCTATCTAAGATCTTGTTTGGTTTTGGAAAAGGAAAAGGAGGCTGCAACAAATGTGGAGGAGGCTTTGGCCCTGGAGCCATGTGGAAGAATAAGATGAGAGAAAAATGGAGTGAAAAGATGTCACATCTTTCTCCGGAAGAAAAAGAAAAAATAAAGAACAAGTGGCAGCAATGCTGGTGGGGAGATGATCATCATCAATCAACTGAAACACCTAAAGAGTAGTATCATGAGTTATACTTACAAAGTAACCTACAGAGTTAAAACCACCATGATTGCCAACGGAGAGTTCTCTCATCAACAATTTGATGAGCAACGAACGATAATCAGTGTGACCGATGACCTGGGTGAAATATTTACAGATTTATACCATTTGCACCGTGACGACAGTATGATTGGGTTGGAAGTGTTGGCAATAGAAATGTGGGAAGAATCAACGATTGCTGAATTGCAATTGCTGCTGGCTTGAACCGGTATAAATGGATATAAAGAGTCCTGTTGTTATGCAACGGGACTTTTTTTGTGCCGTCTGTTTTTTTGGGTATATTCAAAGGCTAATGGTTTTACCTTTCAATAAGCTTACAAATAATACTTTTTTTTCAATCATGAGGAAAGCATTTATTGTTTATCTCGTTTCAATGCTTACGCTGAATTCCTTTACAGCATCAGCTTTTAACGATGTTACTCCTTGCGAGGTAACTACTCATTCCGATGTGCTATTTTTTGATGAAACATGTTTTGAAAGATTAGAAGGGGTTTCATCATCCGCATCGTTTCAAGAAGTTAGTTCTACCCAAAATGGTTGGCAACCTCTGGAGCAGAGAAATCCATTCATCATCCGACATCCCAATCAGGTAATATGGATACGTTTTCCCGTTCATAATCAGGCCAATGATACTCACAAGCGTTTTCTTGAATTTCCAGATGCGCATAATTCTAATATTCAATTGTTCTCTATACAAGATTCAGCAATTGTTGTCACTCATCCTGCTGTTGGTTTTGATTTGCCGGTATCTAATCGTCAATACTTGTACAAAAATGTATTGTATGATTTGGCAGTACCTTATGGAGAAACCCGATGGTTTTATGCGAGAGTGGAATCGAAATACGAATCGTCTTTTTTAGTGATGATTGTTTCAGATTCATACGTGTTATCTTATTTCCTCCCGGAATATTATTGGTTAGGTCTTTTTTATGGTATACTCCTGATCATGGCAGTCTATAATCTGTTTATTTATTTGTCTACCAGAGAATCTGTCTATGTGTATTATGTGCTCTATGTTGTCTGCTGTGCCTTTTATACAGGCGGCGAGGATACGGTGCTGTTTCAATTGTTCTGGCCTGATTTACCGGTATTAAATCATTATCTTTTTGTTTTATCACCACCCTTATTAGCGCTGAGTTATATTTTATATTCTACTGCATTCTTAGAGATTAAGAAAAAGTTCAAAACACTCCTGATGGTTTGCCTGGCATCCACAGTTTTTGCATTTGCTTTTTCTCTGATTGGTCAGCTTGTTTTTTATAAGCTCAGTACATTTTTATTTTACATGCCTTTTCTTTTGTTATATGGAGTCGCGATTTACCTGTATCGTCAGGGCAAGTTATTTACACGTTTCTTCATCATAGGATCTTCGTTTATATTGGTGAGTTTAACCGTATTTTTACTAAGGAAATTAAATGTACTTCCATCAAACATACTCACTTTTTACACTTTCAATTTTGCGTTTGTAGTAGAAGTCATGCTGTTTTCTTATGCTTTAGCAGATAAATTAAAATTGATTAAGAAAGAAAAAGAAGAAGCTCAAAATCTATTGATAGATTCTCTTCAACAGCAAGAGAAGATGAAAGATAGTATCAATCAAGATTTAGAAGAGAAAGTAAAACAACGCACCTTTCAGCTGGAGCAACAGTCTACGCAGTTGGCGCAAAAGAATGAACAATTGCAAATGATGACAGATAAACTGAACGAGATGAACATCAAGCTCGATGTCGACAATTGGCAATTGAAAAAACAGGTAGTTGAAGAGACTAAATCACGCATTTTGCTGCAGGAAGTTTCGATGGAAGAGTTCAATGAAATATTTCCCGATGAAGCGGCTTGTTACAGATTTTTAGAAGAGCTGAAGTGGCACGATGGATTTGTTTGCAAGAAATGTGGCAATGATACTTACGTGACGGGAGACAAGCTCTTTGCTCGTAAATGCAAGAAATGCAAGTACAATGAATCGGTCACTACTAATACCTTATTTCAAGGTGTGAAGTTTCCTATTGAAAAAGCTTTTTACATTACCTATAGAACCTTTAGTGACACCGATAAAATAACAGTGGAAGAGCTGGCCAATCTTGTGGATATAAGGACTGCGACAGTTTGGGCATTTAGAAAAAAAGTGCAGGAGACTAAAGAGTTGAAACGAAAAGCGAAAGTCAAGTTGACTTCTTGGGAACAGATCATTCAGAAATTGAAATCTGAAATCAGATAAAAAATTAGTTACTTACGATTTTTAGAGCGGTACATGCGTTCTCTGCAGCTGCTTGCTCTGCTTTCTTTTTGCTGAATCCTTTTCCAATACCCACTACTTCGTCGTTGATCAATACTTCTGCTGTGAATTCTTTGTGAAATTTATCACCGCTTTCACTGGCGATATTGAAGACTAATTTGCGGTTGAATTTTTGACACCATTCCAACAATAAACTTTTAAAGTTGCGGGTGTTTTGAATCAGTTCCTCTAAGTTAAAATGAGCAGAAAGAATTCTCTTTAATACAAAATGTTGGCATTCATCGTACCCCTTATCTAGAAATACAGCGCCTACCATAGCTTCCAGCGCATCACCATAAATTGATTTGTGCGAGAAAGAAGTTGACTTACCATTGAAACTAATCAGTTGATCCAACCCGATCTTACGACCGATTTGATTCAATGATTCCCGATTGACAATACGAGATCTGATTTCTGTTAGGAATCCTTCGTCTTTAAAAGGGTATTTTTTGAAAAGGAAATTGGCCGTAATAGAACCCAGTACAGCGTCGCCTAAAAATTCTAATCTTTCATAGGTATCTTTTTCACCGGCAACATTAGTTACCGCTGCTGAAGAATGAATGAGAGCCATGCGGTACGGCGCAAGATTATATGGTATAACACCCGTTAGGTTATGTATACTTCTACGCAAACTCCGTTTGTTCGCGGGTGAAAGATACAATCGCGAGAATCCGATGATTTGCCTTAAAACGCTCAATGGTTAATCTACTTTTCGTAAGATAACAGAACAGTTGTGTCCTCCAAAACCGAAAGTATTGCTGATGGCAATCTTTACTTCTCTTTTCTGAGCTTTGTTAAAAGTCAGATTCAAGCGAGGGTCAAAAGACTCATCATCTGTAAAGTGGTTAATGGTAGGAGGGATGATGCCTTTTTGTAAAGCCATGATCGAAGCAATGGCTTCGATAGCACCCGCAGCACCCAAAAGGTGACCCGTCATTGATTTGGTAGAACTGATGCTCAATTTATACGCATGATCTCCAAATACATGCTGTATGGCTTTAATCTCTCCGATGTCGCCCAAAGGTGTGGATGTTCCATGAACGTTGATGTAATCAACATCTTCCGGTTTAATCTTTGCATCTCTTAAAGCATTCAGCATCACGTTTTTTGCTCCCAATCCTTCTGGATGAGGGGCAGTTAAGTGATAGGCATCTGCAGAGAGTCCGCCACCAATGACTTCAGCGTAGATTTTAGCACCACGCGCTTTAGCGTGTTCGTATTCTTCTAATACAAGAGATCCTGCGCCTTCACCCATCACGAAGCCATCTCTGTCTTTGTCAAAAGGTCTGGAAGCTGTTTCAGGAGAATCATTTCTTTCTGATAAAGCTTTCAAGGCATTGAAACCACCCATACCAGATTCTACGATAGCTGCTTCAGAACCACCGGTTACGATGATGTCTGCAATACCGAGTCTGATGTAATTAAAGGAATCAACA
>JACMQM010000008.1 GCA_014376985.1 Cytophagaceae bacterium
CAAGTGGCATAGCAGGAACTACAACCCTTACTCAAAGCACAACAGGAAACGGCTTCTCGGTAACAAACGTTGCCGGGGTAACTTATAGCTGGAGTTACAGTGGCACAGGCGGAACGATCAACGGCACCGGTAATGCGATTACCTTGGACTTGAACGGATCAGCAACAGGTGGTACTTTGAGTGTGACAGCAAACAGTGGTTGCGGAGGCCCAAGTACAGCATCATCAGTGACTATCACAGTGAATACAGCAACAGTTCCACAACCAGGAGCTTTCACAACAAGTACAGCTACTATCTGTCCCCCTCAAGGAAGTGTAACTTACACGGTACCAAACGCAGGCGGCACAACCTATAACTGGTCTTATACAGGTACAGGCTTCAGCATTGTATCCGGAGCAGGCACGAACTCTATTGTTGCAGCTTTTGCAGCAGGAGCGACCAGCGGTACATTAGAAGTAAGAGCACAAGTGGGAGCCAACATCAGTACACCAAGAACGTTAGCATTAACGATGGGTTCTGCACCGACTTCAGCGGGAGCAATAGGAGGCACATTCACTGTGACACAAGGTCAGTCAGGAGTAGCTTATTCAGTGACCAATGTTGCAGGTACCACTTACAACTGGTTATATAGCGGAACAGGAGCTACGATCAGCGGCGGTACAGGTTCATCGATCACGATCAGCTACAGTACATCTGCAACAAGCGGAAACTTGTCGGTGACAGCAACGAATGGATGTGGCACAAGTCCTGCCAGCACGCAAGCAATTACAGTTACCCCTACAGGATCAACCCCACAGCCTGGAGCATTTACAGCAAGCAGCGCGACGGTATGTCAGGGAGTATCGGGAGTAACGTATACCGTTCCAAATGCAGCGGTTACATCTTATACCTGGAGTTATAGTGGAACAGGAGCAACGATCAATGGCATAACGTCTTCTATTACGATAGACTTTTCCATGACAGCAACAAGCGGTACCTTGAGCGTGGTGGCCAATAACGGATCAGGAAATAGTGTTCCAAGAACGCAAGCGATCACAGTGAATGCGATGGCTTCACAACCGGGATCTATATCTGGTTCTAATACCGCAACACAAGGACAAAACAATGTGGCTTACTTCGTACTGGCTCAGTCTGGTGTCACATTTAACTGGACGTATAATGGTACAGGTGTAACATTCGTAACAGGACAAGGTAATAATGCAGTAACTGTCAACTATTCATCTACAGCCACTTCAGGAGATATAGAGGTAACGGCATCTTCGGCATCATGTCCTTCAACAAGTCTACCAACTCCATTAACTATCTCAGTTTCTCCTTCAACAGGAATTGAAGATGGGTTGGATCTGAATGCTTATGGTTTGAAAGTATATCCTAACCCGGCGGCTTCAGATGTTACGGTTGAAATCAATGTTAAGAATGTAGGAAGCAAATTGAATTTGTCACTTATAGATGTATTGGGTAACGAAGTAAGAGTATTGCTAGATAATGCATCTGTTATCTCCGATACTTATACCTTCTCATTAGAAGGCTTAGCATACGGAGTTTACTTCGTTAGAGCTAAATCTGGTGATGACATAAAAACAATCAAGTTGATCAAATACTAACAATACTTGTTATACTTAAAAGGGCTTCTGGTTGTAAAATCAGAAGCCCTTTTTTATTTATAGAGTATAGTAGGATTTAACTAGATGTTAAGCCTTCTATAAAAAGTATATTTGAGGAGTCTAAAAATGGTTACTTTAACAACCAGCTTGAATGATTTCCGTTAAGTAGTAAAACATGGAAGGCTCAATGAATAGAATAATTTACAGCTCTTGCTTATTTCTTTTTTGTATTACAGCGTTTGCTCAAAGTCAGTCCAATGATACAGGTGAAGGTGTATTCTACACGATAGAAGAAGCTAAAAAGGAACCTCTGAGTGTAAAAGTATTGATTTTGGAGCATCAGAATTTGGATAAAGTTCCCGAAACAATTTCACAATTTGTAAACATTGAAGTGTTGAGTTTGAAAGGAAACTCTCTTTCGACATTACCTCCTTATTTTTCCTCATTGATTCATTTGCATGATTTGAGTTTGGCTGAAAATATTTTTTCAATCATTCCAGAGGAATTATTTAAAATGCCAGCTTTAAAAATACTCGACATCTATGGCAATCAGTTAACTGAAATTCCTGAACACATTACCGAATTAAAATCTTTATATCGGTTAAATGTTTCTTATAATAAAATCACCAAACTGCCATTGACATTATTTGATTTGAAAGAATTGAACACACTGAATGTAAGCCATAATACGATCAGTGTACTTCCTGAAGAATTTTGTCGTTTGACAACGTTGCACTATTTATACCTGGGCCATAATAATATCACCCAGGTACACCACTGCATTGCTACTTTAGCGGATTTATCTCTTGTTGATTTGGAATATAACAGTCAACTATCAATATTGCCTGTACACATGGAGTCCATGAAAAGCCTGCGTTTGCTCAATCTGAAAGGAACCAAAGTGAGTCGCGGTGATGTGGAAAGATTTAAGAAAGCTCTTCCTCACACCATGATTGATTTTTAGAAAACGAGCACAGAAGGTTTGTTGTCTAATATTTTTTCAATCTCTTCTTTTACTTCTGTTGTCAACAATGATTGTAATTCAATTGTTTTTAAATTTTCTGTAAACTGTTGTACCTTGGAAGCCCCTAAAATAACGGTACTTACATGAGGATTGCTTAAACACCATATAATACTTAACTGAGCTAAGCTGAGATCAAGTTTATCGGCAACAGCCTGTAATTTTTTTACTTTGTTTAATTTTTCTTCTGTAAGAGCAAGTTCTTTCAACCAATTGAGGTTGTTCATTTTGAAACGTGCATCTTCAGGTATTCCGTTAGAGTATTTACCCGTCAATAATCCTGATGCTAAGGGTGACCATACTGTTGTTCCTAATCCAAGTCCACTGTATAAGTCCAGGTAATCATGTTCTACACGAAATCGATGGAACATATTATACTGAGGTTGTTCCACTACAGGACCGATTAAATGATGTTGTTTCGCAATCAAATGAGCTTCCGTGATTTGTTGTGCCGACCATTCTGAGGTTCCCCAATAGAGGATCTTACCTTGTTGCACAAGGTTATGCATACTCCATACGGTTTCTTCCACCGGAGCTTCAGGATCGTATCTGTGGCAAAAGTATAAATCAAGATGATCTACTTGCAATCTTTTCAATGCAGCATGACAAGCCTCCGTAATCCTTTTTCTACTCAATCCGATTTGATTTGGCTTGGTGCCACCTGCTCCAAAGAAAACTTTACTTGATACAATGAAACTGTCCCTTTCCCATCCGGAAGCTTTCAAAATATTGCCCATCACGATTTCAGACTTTCCCTCGGCATAACCTTCGGCGTTGTCAAAAAAGTTAATGCCATGGTCGTAAGCCGCATGCATGAGTTCTTTGGCTGTTTCATCAGAAATTTGATTGCCAAATGTAAGCCATGAGCCTAAGCTGAGTGCGCTTACTTTTAATCCTGTTTTGCCTAGTTTTCTGTATTCCATTTTCTTGAAAAAGGTCCAATTGATTGAGATGTTAATTTAATCTTTTTAATTTAAAGCAGATTATAATTTTCGTAGTTTAGTGAGCAAAATTAACAGAAAATGAACAGAAAGTATATTGTTTATCAAGCGTATGGTAGTGAGGATATTTTAAATGAAGCATTATATTCTATGTTGTCTTTTTATAAGGTTCATGGATTAGATTATAAGGAAATCTCAATTGTTGTGTACACTGATAAACCTTCGCATTTTGAATCTGTTTTAGGAAAAGAAAGAGTTTTATGCAAAGCGCTAGATGCTTCACTTGTGAAGCAATGGAGAGGGTCGATAGATTTTGTTCACCGGGTGAAAATAGAAACTTTGCTCCACTTTACTTTTACACTGCAAGATGATCAAGTGCTTTACTTGGATTCTGATATCGTTTTTGTGAGTCCGGTGCAAGAGTTATTTGAAAGGATCCGTCAAGGTTTATTTGTGATGCACGAGTTTGAAGGTAAACTGAATGACAGTAAATTTTCTCTCATTTTAAAAATGGGCAAGTTTGTCAAAACACATCAACAGCAGCTTCATGCAAAAGGCTTTGATGTGCCTGTAGACACAGGTGTTTGGAATGCAGGTGTGATTGGATTCAATAGCTCAAGACAATATATCCTCAATAAAGTATTGTGTTTCACAGATGGCTTTTATCCACTTTATCCCAAACACATTGCCGAGCAGTTTGGCTTTTCTTTATACCTTTCTAAGGAAGGAACAGTGTTTGATAGCTCGAAATTTTTCTTTCACTATTGGAACTTTAAAGAGTTTAGAGGCATACTTAGGGATTTTTTTCAATACCATCATGCAAAAGGAACTCCACTTTCTAAAGTCATTCAGGAAATCGATTATATTTCTCCAATAGCAATGGGAGAGTCCAAGCGTATTTACGACAGGATGCATTGGTTGCCAAAGGCTTTACGTAAGTTAAAAAAGAACAGATGGGAAATGCCTGCTTATAAGTATTGGGAACGTAACCAATAATTAACAGAGACTTACCTATTTTTGATGGTTAACTTATAATTTAAAACGAATTAAGGGCGTCCTCATGCGACATTGCCATTGAATCCAGAATAGAATGGTAACAACAGAATGAGAGGCCGCTAATAGAAAACTTTGTAACGTTACGAAGTGATTATTAAAACTTTTTAAGTCGGTATGAGCTCTGAAGCTCTTTTGGATTGTATTTGCAATCAGGTATTTATAATTGATTGAGAATATTTTATTCAAAAAAACCTTGATGGCTAGATGTAAAAAATCTAATTCAACGAGCATTAAAAATGCTGGATCAGTTCTTTGAGTTGATATTATTGGAGAACTATTTTGATACTCATGTAGCAGTTCAACCTTTTATTTGGAGTATATTCCTGATAATATAAAAATTAAGAAAGAAGATTAATAGAATGGCTTGGTTGTTTCCTGGAGTATTAAAAAATATTGACAGAGAACTGTTAAAGTACGCTGGTAACTGGGGTGAGTATAGGAGAAATTATCTTTGTGTAAGACTTTATATTATTACATCCTCTCTGTTATTCGTTGAAGCTGCTTACTACCTTTATTTTTTAGCTTTTGAAAATGTATTGTTGATATGCGGCCAGGCGCTGTTATATGTTTTTTTAATTTATCTTTTTTATAAAGGCAAAATGTTGCTGGCTAAGAACATTACTTTTTTACTGACCAATATAATGGTTTTCTGTATAGCTTCTCTATTTGGAAGAGCAGCCTATCAGCATCTTATTTTGATCCCATTGATTATCGCCTCTGTTTTCTTTTATTCGGACAGAGAGTTTAAATACATGCTGGCTGCTTTGGTATTAAGTGTAGCTAACCTGATTGTACTGGAGCTAACCGATTATCAATTGTTGAAGAATGTTGTGCTTTCTGAAATAGTTTTTCGTTTTGATAAACTGATTGTGGTACTGATGACATTGGGTACTTCATTTTACATGTTGTATGAGTTGATGAAGATGAACATCAACATGGAGGAGAAATTGAAACGATTAAACGGCAACTTACAAATTCGTAACACAAAATTGCGAACGAGCAACGATGACCTGGATAGTTTTGTTTACAGAGCTTCTCATGACTTGCGATCACCTTTGGCTTCTATCATGGGCGTAATCAACATTGTAAAAACGGAGCAGGACGTCATGAAAATCAAGGAATATATGACCTATCAGGAGCGATCAGTGAAAAAGCTAGACGACTTGATTCAGGATATATTGGATTTGTCTAGAAATGCGAGACTGGATATTTTCATTGAACCGGTAGACTTGAAGCTTTTTATTAAAAGTTGTGTCGAAAGTTTTTCGTACATGGAAGAATTTAAGAAAGTAGAAATACTCATTGATGTTCCGGATGGATTTATTGTAAATACAGATACGCGAAGATTGAAAGTG
>JACMQM010000366.1 GCA_014376985.1 Cytophagaceae bacterium
GAAGCCTCTTCATCTTGCGTTAGAAAGTTTGCACCTCCTGTAAGGAAACGCGTTTCGTCATGATGACCAATTTCTTTAAATGCGTCTGTAGCCGTTGTATATTGGAAAATTTTACCAATATGCGCGTTGTTACCTACGTCTTCTACCAACAATACATGACCTTGATTATCGATACAGATGTTGTCCAAATTAATTTGTCCTTCAGTTCCATCCAATACCGCAGTGATTGTACCACCTAGTTCCGGATTGGTAACATCTGTAAAACGTAATCTCCAAAGACGGCTTGGTTCTGTGAACGATGCTGTGGTAGCGAAATAAAAATCATTCGGTTTAGAAGGATCCCATGCTCCGTCTTCAGGGCGGATAAATGTTGTTACTCCATTATTATTACTGTTGGTATTTAATGAAGCACCAGTAATATTTTCCACATTGCCTAAATCAACCATAGTGAAAGCTTTGCCCGGCGTGGGTACACTAGCATTACTTTCTGTTGTCAATCCATTCACAGCAGGGCCATACAGTTTGCCATTGGTCAAACCTGCTTTGTCAACTTCTTTACCTGATGTAGTTTTTGTACCAATGTAAAAGTAAACTTGTCCAGGTGTAGCATCATCTAATACCGCTACTACCGTTTTATCACCTGAAGCAGAAGAAGCAACAGCATTTTCAATATTCAATTTGCCTAAGCGAGGTAATTCATACGAAGTTCCTGAATTGATGCCTGATGCAATGTGACCAAATACTCTGCCTTCTACACTAGACTCTTCACCGTTCATAAAAATACGTTCTTGAGACCCTTTACCTGTAACGCTATTGTAGAAAGCAGATACCGGTGCTAGATCGGCCGAACAAAAACGACCTAAAATACTTAAAGAAGTAGCGTTAGTAGAATTATAAGTCGTGTAACCTGTACCGTTCCACAATTTTAAATTCTTAATCAAATCTTCACCACTTACCACTGATAGATTAGATTTGTTAATGATCCATTTTGAAACAAATGCACCAATTGCACCATGAGCTCTTGTAACTCCTTCCGTTACTCTAAGTTCATGATTCATCAGCAAAGTAAACGTACCATTATTATTGTCAAATGCACCTAAGCCGTCTGGCGTTCCACACATTCTGTATCCTCCTACAGCATCTCCTGTAGTAAGAATAGAAGTAACTTTAGCTCCAGCAACAGAAGGTTGCAAATAAGGAGACTTAGCAGTACTAGGACCTGTTTCGCCATATATTAAAGAAGTAGCTACTGCTTGAAAATTTGCAATCTTGTTGCTTCCCTTCAAACCGTATTTTAAAATATGACTCTTCGTACCTGTAGCTGTTGCTATGCCATTGGCTGTTGGAGAAGACTGACCATAATCATTGTCGTTTCCAATCGCAATGGTACTGTCATTAATGATGGCTATGCCTTCTGATTTATCTAGAGTTAAAGGCCATCCGTTAGCTTTCAAATCCAAGAATAATGTTTTCGTTACTGGAGTAATGTTATTTGTAGCTAAGTTGGCGGCATTGACCAGACCTTCAACAGAAGTACTGCTGTAATTTGCAGACGTAACAGCAGTAGCGGCGCTGATGTTTATTTTATAAATTCTCTTAACATCGGTAACGCCTCTTGTACCAGATTCGATGACTAAAAACTCATTATTATTAATGGCAGCCATGTCTCCTACTTTCCAATCTTTATAACGCACCTGATCTCCACCTGTCCCGAAAGTTAGCCCCTCGTTTAAATAAATTAACACGCGAGTGGTATTTGTAACCGGATCAATCTCAATCATTCTGTGAATAGCTGTTCCTTCTCCGATAGTCTGATTGGGAAATAACAAAGGACTTTGTATGAGGGCGTAAATTTTACCATTCGGTGTCATGGCCAAACTTTCAAATCCGCGATTGTTCTTGCGGTATTTGAATACCGTATCAATTTGTAAATCTTCCGCTTGAGCACCAGAAAGATTTGCATAAGGAGTAAAGCGTTTTACTACCACACCATTTGGATTCAGTTTCCAGATGGTTGGTCCGCCTTCCTCAGAGATCCAGAAGTTACCGTCTTTATCAACTACTAAACCTTCTGAGTCAATACCCCAGATATCCTTCGCAGCAATCTTACCAGCAAAATTAGCACAGTTAGTTACAGTATCGGTTGATACTTGTTCCAAAGCTGTACTTCCATAGTTTGTGGGATTCAATAGTCCTGTTGCGCCTGTTCCGGCTGGACGCTTCATTGTAATCGTTTGCAAAATTTGAATAGAATCTCCATTCAATCTGATGCGATGAATTTTAGGAGCGTAATTAGCAAAGCCATACAACTTGTCGTAAGTAGGACGGCAGGCAGGTAAGTTAGCGCTTGCTGCATCTACGTTTACACCACGGTCAGAGATCGTCCAGAATTCTTTCCCATTGGTATTCGCTATTGGATACAAGCTGGAGAAACCTCCTTCACGAAAATTTATACCCTGAAAGGTACCGATTGCTGCAGAATTATTGTTCGTGTAATCCTGCATTAAAGTAATTTGTGCAACGCCTTGGGTCTGTAGGAGAGACAGACCGCAAAAGCATAATAACATAGTGGTTAAATTTCTTTTCATAACGGGCAGTTAGATTTTGCACAAAACTGCCTCTGTGAGATTGGCTAAACATGTATAAGCCATTATAAAATGGTTAACATGATTGCTCTCGTGTTAAGTTTAAGATCATTGCTCAAAAAGCTACATCTAATAAAAAAACCCTGGAAAAAAAATCCCAGGGGTCCTTATTAGATGAAAAAATACGAGAACTTTAATTTATTCAATCTTTTAATATTACAAAGGACGCCAGCTTTGGGCATAGTTGAAATACCTACTTATAAGTATTTTAAAATCAAGCAAAACTACGTATATCTCACAAAATCGAACATTCTTCCTGTTTTAGGTATAAAAAAAGGCAAATCTTATGATTTGCCTTTTAGATAAAATGCAATAATTGATTGGCCTACCAATCGTCTTTGTTTTTGATTAAACCAGTACTCATGAATTTTTTTAGATCCTCTACCAATGTTGCAATTTCTTTAGGGATCTGTGTGTTGGCTTCTCCCTTATTTTGGGTGTTCATTTTTGCGTAAGCCGTTTCCAAAGAAACTACTGTTTTAGGACCTGACTTTACGTTATAAAATTTAAAATCAGTTATAGAATAACGATACTTGCCTTCCTTACTAGCAATGGTAATCATGTAGGATACATTGTTTTCAGACTTGTATTTATAATCGTATGTTAGTTTGATGAGGAAATAACCTTCCTTCATAATCCTGCTATTGGCCACATCATTTAGGTCTAGCTTATCAGATTTATAAAATTGCGTCATCCAGACTTTTGCTCTTTCTGCTAATACATCTTTAGTCAAACTATCAATCTCTACAGTTTCCTGATACATTACCTTCTTGGTCTCCGGATCGATTGGTAGATTTTGAGACTGAGCAGATAGCATCGAAAGAATAGCTAAGCTTGCTGACAGGACAACTTTTTTAAAATTCATCATCATTTCCCCTTGGTTGATTAACTGATTACAATCCACAATTACTATCACGGCAATATGCAAAAATATCTACAAATAACATCTTTTAAACACTGGCGAATCATTAGTGTATTAGAATTCTTTAAAGCAAGCCTCGCTAAGTAACGACCATTGCCAACTTTTCCTCTGTCAAAGGTTTACTGATATAACCCGCGACGTCATAGCGACGACAACGATCTATATCCAGTGGGCTTTCCGAAGAGGTAAGAATATATACTTTGCAGGCACTTGCGTAATTAGGCATCGTCTTATTGAGCTGGTCTAAAAAATCGAAGCCATCCATGACTGGCATATTCAAATCAAGAAAAATAACTTCGGGAAATATATTGGTTGTTTTTATAACGGCTTTCTCTCTTAAGAAACGCAGTGCTTCTTTGCCATTTGTTACGGCATGAATATTTTCCGTTACATGAAGATGTTTGAATAATGTAACACTAATAAAATTGCAAATTGAATCGTCATCAACAAACAGCACAGAATCTATTCTTTTCATTGAGGTAAAGTCAATTTAAAGGTAGATCCAACATTCACTTTACTTTCAATAGATACTGAGCCACCTTTACTTTCAATGATTTTTTTTACAGTATATAGTCCAATTCCTGAGCCATCTATATGATCATGAAACCGCTTGAAAAGGCAAAATACTTTTTCACCATAGGCTTTAAGATCGATCCCTAAGCCATTGTCTATCACATCTATTTCAACTGACTTGTCTTTAGAAGGAAAAGAACGGATTGTAATTTCTGGCTGTCGGTCAAGTGATTTGTATTTAATAGCATTGATGATGAGATTATACAATATGCTTTTCAGTGCTGTTTGGCTAAAGAATACATTTAACTCCTGCAACTCATATCTGATGATTGCCTGATTTTTTCTTACCAATATAGTATTCTCTTCCAAAATCTCTTCAACTATCGTGCGGATAGAAATAGTTTCCAGGTCATCATAAGGCTCTGTATGTACTTTTAAAATTCCAGTGAGGTTCTGAATGGAATCTATTGCTCTCATAGAGGACGATTCTATTCTATTCAATAATTCATCTACAGAGGCATTGCCTGCTGGCATTTCCATTTTAAGGATATTGACAAGTCCTGAGATATTGTTGATTGGTGATTTAAGATCGTGTGAAGTAGAATAAACAAAGTTGTCCATTTCCTTATTCAACTTTAATAAGTCGTCATTTTTTTTAGCCAACTCCAGGGTTCTTTGTTGAACTACTTTTTCTAATTGTTGAGGAGAAGCAAATGTCAACACATAGGGTAACACTTTATACATATAGATTACAGTAATGGAAGAGATTCCAGCCGTGACAAATAGGAACAAGGCGTGCAAGCGATAAAGCGGATGCCAAAATACAATGGCATCAAAAAAATGAGTAATGCCGAAGCTTAAAATAAAGAGACTGGACAAGGTGAAAAAAGGGAATGGTAAGTCCTTTTTCCTTTTAATTAGAACATAAAACAGATTGATAGGAATCAAAAAACAGGCTAAGCAAATAACTAAACTAGATATGATATAAAGCCATCCGTGAAAATCTGTCCAGGTACCACAATACCAACGAGCAGGCCATAAAGCAGTCGAAAATAAGTCCGTAAAGAAATCACTCACTTGATCCATACAAATTTCTATAACTCAGAAAACCAATGGGAGTTATTATAGAATCAGTGAACCGACTTTGTCTTTTTACTCAAAAAAAGACTCTTTAACACTTCTACAAAACACCCCTAATAAACGACAAAATAGGCACTAATTACGGTTAAACAAAATATATTGTCGATTAATCCGTGAAACAGCAATGCGCTTTATCTTTTTTCAAGATTCTTTTATAAAGACAATATCTGTTAAAAAGATAAAAGATTGAAGATCGTTTAACTATTTATAAATCAGATATATCAAAACATATTTAACTAAATTGTCGTATAAAAAAGGATGAAAAAGTTTATGGCAAACCTGACTCATGAAATGAAAGTATTCTTTCGTTTCGGTCGCAGAAAATCCCAAAACATAGATCTCATCATTGCAGAAAATGCAGAACTGATTAAACAGATCAGAATGCATAGAATGAAATTCTACAGGCACTATAAGAGCGCTAGTATTTAAGATTAAGTCAACCGACTTTTTTATTACCCTTATCGCTTTTGATACTAGGGGTGTTTTTTCGTGTCATTTTAAGCTAATTCTTCCTCATAAGATTTTTCTATTAGTCATTACTAAGAGGAATTAAATCAACAAGATGGGGAGAGATCACTTACCTGAATATTCAAATACTGGCATAGCTTCTTTTAAAAGCGCTTTTACGCAGGAATCATTTTTGCAAATAGTTTACTTGAAACAAACTGTTCGAATTAAACGCAAAAGTTATGAAAACTGCTGAGAAAGTTGAAGCGAAAACACCACTTAGAAGTCTATCTGAAGCTATAGAATCTGTCAAAAAAGATGGTTTCACGAAAAACTTTATGGCCAACGAAGAGGGACTTCTTAATCTTGATTCTAATAAAACATATCAACCATACGAAGTTAAGATTTCTAATTTCTATCGTTTCGAAGGAGAATCTGATCCAGGTGACAGTTCTATTCTATATGCTATTGAAACCAAAGACGGAGAAAAAGGAATTCTTACAGATTCATATGGTGCATACTCAGATACTAATGTGACAGAGTTTATAAAAGAAGTAGAAGAGATTTCTAAAAGACCGCATTTTGTAAAACCTCAATGGGTAAACATTGGAATGGTACAAAGAGTCGGATCGATCGCTGCAGCCGCATTGGTCTTATTAGCCGCTTCTCAAGCTCTTAGAAACAATAAAAGTAAGAAGGGTTATATTCTGCCTTTAGTTGGCGCTCTTGCTGCCGGCCTCTTGGTATATCGTGGGGGTAGCGGTCATTGTGCGGTTAAAGCATTAATGGATGAAAAACGGCCTGCATAATTACTATACATTAACTGAGAAGGGATAAGTTTTCGACTTATCCCTTTTTTTGCCTCTTGCTACGGGAATCAAGTTCACACCTGCGGTTGATTTTCCCCTCTTTCGTTTTACTTATCGCCTGTAAATCCTTGCAATGATGCTATTTCTTATGGCATACAATTTTCTTATGTAGAGGTATAACAAAACCTAACTGTTATGACAACAATCAACACGAAACTACACGGTACATTGGATTACACATTAGGCGCGTTGCTTATGCTGTCACCTTGGATATTTAATTATTCCCGAGAAACTTCAGTTGAAGTATGGATTCCTGTTATATCAGGTGCGATAGCTATATTCTATACACTATTTACCGATGCTGAATTTGGAGTTGTTAGAAAAATAAAATTATCCAATCACTTCTTGCTGGACTTAATTCTGGGGTCTTTCCTGGTAGCTTCTCCTAAATTATTTCATTACGCAGGCTATGTTTATTTACTACCTTATCTTTGGATTGGCTTATTTAAAATATTCATATCTCTAGCTGCCGGAAATATATTGCATTCCAGTCACATTGAACAACCTTCCAAAGCGTTGAACCTCAATCATCCGTTTAAAAACTTCATACATCATATTCAACATATTAATCTTTCTTTTCAAAAGTCTATGAATAGGGAATGAAAGTCTATAACACATTGAAAAAAAGGGAGATTAATTATCTCCCTTTTTTTGCTAAAAATATTTATCAAATGATAGCCCGACATGCAATAGCAAATTTCTTTCTTATTAATATTAACTTTGTTATAGTTCAATGAAACAGTTAAACTAAGCCACTTTTTCAACTTCAGAGAGAGTTTTGTGTTAGATTTAATTATAGTCTTCCCAAGATGATAATGCTTGCTGCCAATATTGAGAGCCTTCCAATATGGTCAACCCTTTAAAAACAAATTTATGCTTGACTCTGAATGAATTTCTCAATACTTGGCATTTTGTTTGGTGCGTCATATAAAGCAGATTCTTTATACAAGATTCCATCACTTACCAATAAAACCAAATTC
>JACMQM010000367.1 GCA_014376985.1 Cytophagaceae bacterium
AAACGGAAACCAAATCGTTGAGAACTTCTCTCTTGATCAATTCTTAGGAAAAAAATATGTCGTATTTTTCTTCTACCCAAAAGATTTCACATTCGTTTGTCCAACTGAACTCGTAGCCTTTCAAGAAAGACTAAAAGCGTTTGAAGCATTGAATACTGCTGTCATCGGTTGTTCTACTGATACAGAAAACTCTCACTTGGCATGGTTAGGTCTTCCCGCCAACAAAGGTGGAATAGAAGGCGTTACTTATCCTATCGTTGCAGATGTTGCTAAAACAATTGCTGCAAACTTTGGTGTGTTAGGTGGTGAGTACGATGTTGATGATAATGGCAACTTGATTTTCAAAGGTAACCCTATCGCATTCCGTGGAACATTCCTGATCGACAAAGCAGGTGTTGTACGTCATGAAGTAATCAATGACCTTCCATTAGGTCGTAACATTGATGAAGCGGTAAGAATGGTAGAAGCATTACAACACGTAGAAGAACACGGTGAAGTTTGTCCTGCAGACTGGAACCAAAAGAAAAAAGCCATGAAGGGTACATTGGAAGGTGTCAGTGAATACATGTCTAATTAAATTAGATTTAGTTTTTATAAAAAATGCCTCGTTTACGACGAGGCATTTTTTTTATCCATTATGAAATCAGAGATCTGAAATCAAAAATTAAACTCATTTCAGATTTCAGATCTCTCTTCTGATTCTTCAATGTAATCCAAGTCCTTGCCAAACGTTTCTTCCAGACGAGAGAGAGAATAAAAAGAAATAAGAATCAATAAGGCGCTTACGATATAGCTTGCCCAAAACATATTGGAACGGACGAAGATATAATCGAATACAAACGCAATCAATACTAAAGAGCCTCTGATAAAATTAGGTACGGTAGTCGCCACTGTAGCTCGCATGTTAGTACCGAACTGCTCTGATGCAACCGTGACAAACATTGCCCAGAAACCCACTGAAAATCCAAGTAGTGTAACAGCAGAATAAAAGATGGCAGCAGATACAGGAACTAAGCTATCACTAAAGTAACCTACAATCAGATTTAGGTTTAAATAAACTAGAATCGATGCGGCACACAATACATAAAAAATAACAAATACTTTTTTACGGCTTTTTAACCACTGACTCATTCCACCACTTGCCAGGTCTCCAAAAATTAATCCTGTATAACATAAAATAACGCAAGTTCCTTGTACGATGGGATCAGTAACACCTAACGTTTTAGCAATCTCCGGAGCTCTGCCTACTAATACGCCAATTACAAACCAGATAGGTAAACCGATGAGTATGCAATGCAGGTATTTAAGAAATAAACGCTTATTCGAAAACAGGTAAAAGAAATTTCCTTTACTCACACTCTTTTGATGAGCACGTTGAAAAATACCGGACTCAAATACGCCAATGCGTAATAATAACAAAGAAAGTCCTAATCCACCGCCTACAAGGTAGGAGGTTTTCCAACCGATGTTGCCGACTAATCCGGCCACTACGGCACCAGTAACACCTATCGATGCTACCACCATCGTTCCGTATCCTCTATACTTTTTATCCATGGATTCAGAAACCAATGTAATTCCGGCACCCAATTCACCGGCCAATCCAACGCCTGCAATAAAACGGCAAGCTACATACCAATTCATATCCGTCACAAAAGCATTGGCGATATTGGCGATAGAATACACGAAAATAGAGCCGAATAAAACAGACAACCGTCCTTTCTTATCACCCAAAACGCCCCAAAAGATACCTCCTACCAGCATCCCTATCATTTGCACATTGAGGAGATACTGAAATTTCTGAAGTACCAAAGCATCGGTTAATCCTTCTGGAAAAATTGCTTTAATGCTGTC
Organism: Cytophagaceae bacterium; assembly: GCA_014376985.1. Classification (GTDB taxonomy): domain Bacteria; phylum Bacteroidota; class Bacteroidia; order Cytophagales; family Cytophagaceae; genus JACMQM01. The sequence continues at coordinate 1,852 of JACMQM010000367.1, forward strand.
TTTTCCAATCACTAAAAAAAGTACCAGGTCATAGACATCTACAAAATAGCCCAGTGCAGCAACGATGACCGTTGCATTGAATACATTCTTAAAAAGTTTTTGTTCCATATTTAATTATTAAACCAGTATTAAAATTAATAAAACTTGGTAATTTATTAACTTAGTCCGTTGGAATTAATTAGCAACTACAACATATGTCTTTACTTTACCATTTAGGAATTTACCTGTACAGCACGCTACTTTTTGTATTGGCTCTTTTTGGCCATAAAAAGGCAGCGTTATGGGTAAATGGTAGAAAAAACTGGCAAAAACGATTACAGGAAAAATTCAAGAATGTATCTTCTTGTGTCTGGTTTCATTGCGCTTCTCTCGGAGAATATGAACTTTCAGTACCTTTAATAGAGACGCTGAAAGAAAAATACCCTGACAAAAAAATCTTGGTCACCTTTTTTTCTCCTTCCGGATACGAAGTAAAGAAAAACGACAACATCGCCTTTCACATCGACTATCTTCCTATCGACAGCGCTTACAATGCCCGTCACTTCATTGATATCGTAAAACCTGAAACCGTACTATTTGCCAAATATGATTTTTGGTACCATTATCTGAATGTACTGCACAGCAAAAAGATTCCTACTTATGTATTCTCTGGCACCTTCAGAGCGTCGCAGGTATTTTTCAAATCGTATGGTAGCTGGTACAAAAAAATGTTGCTTTTTTTTACCCACCTTTTTGTTACAAACGAAGAATCGAAACAACTACTTCAAAAAGCAGGAATCCAAAATGTATTAGTGACCGGAGATAATCGTTACGACAGAGTTTTTTCAACCGCTAAGCAAAACAAAATATTTCCACTGATAGAGAAATTCAAAGCCAGCCATCAATTGCTGATAGCAGGAAGCACCTGGCCTGAAGATGAAGACGTATTAGCAGATCTCATCCATACGAATACTCCTTCTTTGAAATACATAATTGCCCCACATGAAATAGGACCAGATCATTTGCAGCAACTCGAACAAAAGCTCCACGTAAAAAGCATTCGCTATTCGCTTATCAACGAGCAAACGGTGACGGACAATATTCACGTGATGATCATTGACAACATAGGCATGCTTTCTTCTCTGTATAAATATGGTGATATAGCCTACGTAGGAGGAGCATTCAAACAAGGCTTACACAATATACTAGAACCTATTTCATTTGGTCTACCGGTTGTCTTTGGGCCTGAGTACAAAAAATTTCCGGAAGCATTTGATTTCATCACTTGCGGAGGAGCATTCTCTATTGCCAACTCTACTATGCTTTCGAATAAAGTAAGTGAACTGCTGTCTTTGAATGCACAAAAGAACTTTAAAGTAATCAACGCTACAGAAGTTGCGAAACATGTGGGAGCAACACAAAAAATAATGAATTTTATTTCATGGAAGAATTAGAAAAAGGCGTAGTCGTCAAATCAACCGGCTCATGGTATATTGTTCGCAAAAGCGATCATACAGTGGTGCATGCCAGACTGCGTGGTAAATTCAAAAACCATGGTTTAAAAGTGACCAATCCCATTGCTGTGGGAGATGTAGTAGCTATGAAAAAAGAAGCCGGCAATGAGACTTATATCATTGAAGACATTACCCTTCGTAAAAACTATATCGTGCGCAGGTCTACGCGCAAGTCAGCATTTGGGCACTTGTTGGGATCGAACATTGACCAGGCCATCCTCATTTTCACTTTGGCTCAACCAAGAACTTCCTTAGGATTTGTAGATCGTTTCCTGATCTCTTGTGAAAGCTTCCGTATTTCTGCTTTGCTTGTTATCAATAAAACAGATTTATTCACCGAAGAAGATTGGGAAAGCGCTAAAGGTTTTAAAGAAATATACAACCACGCCGGCTACCAGGTGATCTTTGCATCGACCTTAACAGGGGATGGATTAGAAGACATCAAACAAGAGTTAGGGAATAAGACTTCTTTGATTGCAGGACACTCCGGTGTAGGAAAATCAAGTCTTCTCAATGTACTATGTCCCGACGCCGGTTTAAAAACGGCCGACATTTCTGCCTTTTCCAACAAGGGCGTTCACACCACTACCTTCGCAGAAATGCACAGCATTAATGAAACTACACACCTCATCGATACTCCAGGAGTGAAAGAATGGGGACTGTATGAAATAAGAAAAGAAGATATTTCGCATTACTATCCTGAAATGCGTGTAATCATTGGCGAATGCAAATTTCATAATTGTAAACATTACAACGAGCCGGGTTGTGCCGTAGTTGAAAAAGTAAAACAAGGAATTATTCCTCTAGCGAGGTATCAGAATTATTTGAATATTTTAATGGAGGAAGAAGACCACAAGTAAAAAAGTTGTTAGTTGTTAGTTGTTAGTTGTTAGTTGTTAGTTGTTAGTTGTTAGTTGTTAGTTAAATACAAATTAAAATTATACTAGCAACTATCAAAACTTAATCGTTATTGTGTGTTCTGCTTCGTGATTTTTATAAGAAACAGTAAAACCAGACACTTCACAAATTTTCTTTACGATCGGCAAACCTAAGCCGATAGAATTTTTCTTCTCTCCCAATTTCACAAAGCGATCAAAAATAGTATTGACATCACCGTCCAATGGTTTACCAGAATTAGATACTTCCATCCTATCCATGCTGATATCAATAGAAATATACCCCTCATCAATATTATGACGAATAGCATTTGAAATAATATTTGTCATCAGGATATCGATCAAATGTCGGTTGCATTTGATCCAAACCTCACCGCTGTATTTTTCAATGATGGCTATTTTTCTATCTTCTATGATTCCCGAGAAAAAGCTCACTAATTTTCTAGAGACAGAAACAATGTCAACATCTTTCACTTCTGGAAATTGGTTGTTATCAATTTGAGACAATAGAAGCAACCCTTTACTCAAGGAAGATATTCTCTTTACGGCATCCATGACACCGCTGATATGGTTCATGTCTTCTTCGTGCAAATTAGGCGACTGAATAATATTTTCCAGGTTATTCTGAATGATGGCTAATGGTGTTTGTAATTCATGTGAAAAATTTTCATTGAATTCTTTTTGACTCCTATAATCTTCATGAATTTTAGAAGTCATTAAATACAAGTTATTAGATAGTTGATCAAACTCCTTTATATTAACCGGATCGTATTTAACCACAACACCTGTTTTAACATCGTAAGATTTCAAACGGTCAATGATGGAATAAAAAGGAGCCCATACACGAACGGAGATCATGTTGTTGATCATTAATACTCCAACCAGCAATATCATAAACATCACCAAGCCTACAGGCACTATGGAGTCTACGAGTTCGTCTTCTCGTTGTAATGATTGTCTTATTTTTAAAATATAGTATTGACCATCGTGCAGGAATACACTTTCCAATTGCCTATGCTTACTCTTGATCGTAGTATCTTGCGAAGGTCTAACCGTACGATACCTATCGTATTCTTTGTGCTGTCCTTCAATGGTATGAATATAAAAATCCTTGTTAAGCTTTAATGAGTCGATGGCTCTTTCATAACGCAAATTTTCAATGAGTACAACTTTCTCCTGATGGAGTGCTTCATCAATGCCGTCATTGATGACTTGTCTTATCGAAAAATAAAAAAACAGTGATCCTACAGAGAAAACGAACAAAGAATAAACCAGGTAATAGCGGGTAGATTTATCTAAGAGATTCATTAGGCGGTGAATTTATAACCTATTCCGTAAACCGTCTTGATGTAATCATGTCCTCCTGCATCTATCAATTTCTTTCTGGTATTCTTAATGTGGGTATAAATAAAATCCAAGGAATCTGCATTGTCCATGTAATCGCCCCACACATGTTCAGCCAAAGAATCCTTCGGTATTACTCTACCTTTATTCGATATAAAATAAAGCAGAATCTCGTATTCTTTACCTGTTAAATTGATGGGCTTATCATTGACCAATACTTCTCTCGAATCTATGTTAACCGTAATTTCATTGAAGACAACCTGATTTGAACCGGAAAAATTTCTTCTACGAACAATAGATTTCACTCTTGCATTTAATTCAGACAAGTGAAAAGGCTTCACCAGGTAATCGTCGGAACCAATTTCTAATCCTACAATACGATCTTCCAGGGAATTTTTTGCAGAAACGATGATCACCCCACCTTCTATTCCCTTATTTTTAATTTCTTTGATAATATCCAATCCATTGCCGTCTGGCAGCATGATATCTACTATAAAACAATCGTAATCGTATACACCGATTTTTTCAATGGCTTCTTTTGTAGATCCTGCGCTTTCACAAAGATATCCTTCCGCACTCAAATAAGTGATGACGGATTTTCTAAGTTCCTTTTCGTCTTCAATAACCAGTATTTTCATAAAGGATAATTTACAATTAATTCATAAAAAAAGGTCACCGAAGTGACCTTTTTTTAAACCATTACAACATTACAAAACACACTATTAATCGACATTATCATGCAGAAACTTGTTGTTCCCTAATATTTCATTGTCTTCGTTTAACTGAAACCTTGAAATGTTTCTTTCGGAAGAATGCGGATAATCTGACAAGGTGGTATTATTCCTTTTATAAGCCGGAACTTCCAACATTTGTTTGAACTCTTCAGGAGTCATACCAGATGAATTGGCACTCAAAGATTT
>JACMQM010000368.1 GCA_014376985.1 Cytophagaceae bacterium
GATAAGTACCACCTTCAGGTTTGTCCTGCGTTGACCGGGGGTGATAGAAAGTTTTTTACCTATGATATTGAATATCATAAATTAAAACTTATTGAATCAAAGCAATATGCTACAGGAGTTGTTTTTCTAAAGTGTCAATTTATATGATGAATGGCTTGTAAAATTTGCTTTGCAGCAATGCCATAGACAGTCCAATATCCCCAGGCACAATATTTGTAGCCTTACCAGCCTATGCATCCTGCTGTATGGCGAATCAATTTGTTTCCAATACTCCTGTAACTGGCTATGTTGACATTCAAGGCGCCAGTGAACATAATTTAAAAAATGTTTCCCTGCAGATCCCCCGCGATGCGTTGGTTGTATTTACAGGTGTTTCTGGTTCCGGAAAATCCTCCCTGGCCTTTGGAACGTTGTATGCAGAAGCACAGAGACGATACCTGGAATCGGTATCGCCGTATGCACGAAGACTGTTCCATCAGATGTCCGTACCCAAAGTAGAAGCGATCACAGGTTTACCACCTGCGGTGGCTTTGCAACAACAAAGAGGCACCCCTTCCACACGTTCTTCTGTAGGAAGTATTACCACACTTTCAAATCTGCTGCGAATACTTTATTCCAGGGCAGGTGATTATCCTAAAAAACAATCCATTCTATACGCGGAATCTTTTTCTACCAATACACCGGAAGGCGCTTGTCCTCGTTGTCATGGTTTGGGGAAGATTTATGAAGTCACAGAGAAATCCATGGTGCCGGATGATTCCTTAAGCATACGCGAGAAAGCCATTGCTGCCTGGCCTTCCGCCTGGCAGGGACAAAACCAGCGCGACATCCTGACTACGATGGGTTATGACATCGACATACCCTGGAGAGAAATTCCAAAGAAAGACCGCGACTGGATTCTCTTCACCGAAGAACAGCCTTCGGTACCTGTATACGCTGGCTTCAGCATAAGGGAAGCGAAACAAGCCATGAAAGCAAAGATGGAACCTAGTTATATGGGCACCTTCATAGGAGCTAAAAAGTATGTCTTTACTACCTTCGCCACTTCGCAAAGTGCTTTGATGAAAAAGCGCGTCTCGCAATTCATGTTGAGCACAGAATGCCCCGAATGCAAAGGCAAACGTCTTCGTAAAGAATCTTTATCCGTAAAGTTCGCCGGGTTGGATATTGCCGATATGTCAAGATTGCCTATGAAACAACTAGCAGATTTGTTTAAGCCTTTTGCAGAAGCAACACAAAGTAATGAACAAAACAGTGATCACCCGGAAAAACAAATTGTAACGCAACGCATTGCTTCGGATTTTATAGCCAGGCTAAATGTTGTGCTTGATCTGGGATTGGGTTACCTGACGCTGGATCGCAGTACGCCCACGCTTTCTCCTGGTGAACTGCAACGCCTTCGTTTGGCAACGCAAGTTCATTCCAATTTATTCGGTGTTGTTTATGTATTGGATGAACCCAGTGCAGGATTACATCCTGCAGATACACAGGCTTTGCTGCGCGTACTCCGGATACTGAAAAATTCGGGCAATTCTATTTTCGTTGTGGAACATGAACTTGAAATCATCCGTCACGCCGACTGGATCGTGGATGTAGGTCCCGGTGCGGGAGAAGCCGGCGGTGAAATTTTGTACAGCGGCCCTCTGGCGGGACTAGAACATGTTGCTACTTCTCAAACACGCTTATACCTTTTCGATCAGCAGGATTACAGCAGAAATAATTTCCGTAAGCCTTCCGGTTGGCTTAAACTAAAGGGGGTTACACGAAATAATTTATCCAATCTTGATGTTCGTTTTCCTTTAGGGGTATTCACCAGTGTGACGGGAATTTCCGGTTCGGGCAAATCAAGCTTGGTGAGTCAAGTGTTGGTAGAGTTACTCGCAGAGCGTCTTGGACAACAGATTCAGGAAGAAACCAATGAGACGGATAGTTTGGAATACACAAGTGTTGAAACCCTCGGCGGAGAAATCACGGAAGGCATGGAGCAGATCAAACGGATGGTGGTGGTGGATCAAAAACCAATCGGACGTACACCGAGATCAAACCTGGCAACTTATACCGGCTTGCTTGACCATGTACGTAAACTCTTTGCAGCAACGCCCATGGCCCGTTCAAAGAAATATGATGCAGGAAGATTTTCTTTCAATGTAACCAAAGGAAGATGCGAAAATTGTCAAGGGGAAGGCTTTGTGATGGTAGAGTTGCTGTTTCTACCGAGTGTATATGCACCTTGTCCGGTTTGTCATGGTACCCGGTACAATGCTAAAACATTGGAAGTAACTTATCACAAAAAAAACATTGCAGAAGTATTGTCGATGACGGTAGACGAAGCTTGGGAATTTTTTGCAGATGAATCTTCTGTACAACGCCCACTGAATGTATTGCGCGAAGTGGGATTGGGTTATCTTCGTCTCGGACAATCAGCCACCGAATTATCCGGAGGAGAAGCGCAGCGTATTAAATTGGCAACAGAACTTCAACGCACACAGCGTGGCGAGACCTTGTACATTCTGGATGAACCGACAACAGGTCTTCATCCCAGTGATGTAAAGAAATTATTAAAGCAATTGAATGGACTTGTGGATGCCGGCAATACAGTCATTGTGGTAGAACACGACATGCATGTGGTGGCTTCCAGTGATTGGGTCATTGACATTGGACCGGGTGCGGGCGATGAAGGAGGTCGATTGATTGCCGAAGGTATACCAGAGGAAATTATAAAAAGCAGCGAAAGCAAAACGGCTCCTTATCTGGCGAAGGAAATGAAGGCTGCTACTCAATAGAGAGAGCTGTTTGCTAGAGTTGAGACATAGGGTCTTTGTAAATATATTAATCGTTATATTGAGTTTAATATGAATTCGATTTTTGAAATACAAAACAACAATGCATTGTATTTTGTGTAAAAGCGGAATGCTAATTAAACTAAGATACTTGAGCTTATTTCATATACGCTAAAAAATTCTGCATTAATTCACGTTACGATTCTTTCAGCGCTTTAAGCATCACTGTAAACCGAGCACCTTCACCGGGTGTACTTTCTAGCGTGATATTTCCTCTTAGCTGTTCAATAGCATTCTTCACAATATACAATCCCAATCCAGAACCCACGGATTTGATATTTGCCTTATAAAACAATTTAAAAATTTTCTGTTGAGCCTCCAATGGAATGCCGTCCCCATTGTCTTCGAAAATCAAGGTGGCAATTTCCCTCGTTGCTTTGATTCTTATTTTTAATTCTGACTTTAGCTTTTCAGGATCAATGTATTTGATTGCATTCTCGATTAAGTTTTCAATGACGGAACTTAGGATGTTGTAATCACAATAAAACTCTCCGGTATCTTGAATGTCTACAAGAATATGCATTCTGTTTTCGTAGTTGGTATTCTTTTTGAAGCCGGCCAGCAAATCATCTGTCAATATTCTGAAATCTACCCTGTTTCTTTTTAGGTTTCCCTGACGCAGTGTAATCATTTGCGTGAGATTCGACAGGAGTTTGTCTAGTTTTTTTGTGCTGGTAAGGATATGCCTGAAATAAGTTTGGGTATTTTCGCCAGGGATGTCTTTTTTGCCCAGCATGCTCAGTCCCATAATGGACTTGAGAGGTCCCTGAATATCGTGCGACGCTCTGTAAACAAAGGTTTCCAATTGCTCATGCGCCTCTCTTAAATCCTGCGTTCTCTTTTGTACGGTTTCTTCCAGTAAAATATTTTTATGATGAATGTTTTTGATTCGCCATTGATGCACAAGGTAAATAGCCAGTAATAATAAGAGCACAAGAATGGTATAGAACCACCAGGTCATCCAAAAAGGAGGCAGAATAATAATTTTAATGTGTGCACCCACTTCGTTCCATACCCCATCGTTGTTAGATCCTTTGACTCTGAAAATATATGTACCCGGATCTAGGTTGGTATATGTTGCTGTTCGCTGTGTCCCGACGTAAAGACTTTTTTCATCGAAGCCTTCCAGCCAGTAGGCGTAATGATTATTTCTGGAGCTGTTGTAGTTCAATGCAGAAAACTCGAAAGAAATCGAGTTTTTATTGTAAGGTAAAACGATTTCTTTGGTTTGGCTGATGGAGCATTGCAACACAGAGTTGAGGGTATCAGGCACTACCTCTTTGTTAGAAATTTTGAAACCGGTAATGACAACAGGCGGAATTTTTTTATTGGTCGTATTTAACAGGGGATCGATAACCAGGTAACCATTGTTCGTTCCAAAATACAGCAAGCCCTGTTCGGTTTTGTATTTTGAATTGAGGTAAAAGGAGCAGGAAGGTAATCCGTCTTTTGTCGTGTAGCCTTTGCCTTTCCGTGTAATCGTATGAAATAGACTGACCCCGGTATTAGTCGCTAACCACAAACAGGAGTGATCATCTAGCACCATTGATTTAATACAGTTGTTGGATAATCCTTGCTTGGTGGTGTAGGTAGAAAACAAGCCTGAGTTGGGATTGAAACACATTAAACCTGCTCCGAGTGTTCCCAGCCATAAATTGCCATATGGATCTTCGATCATATCTACAATGGCATTGACATCTCTTTCGGTATTCTTTTCGCTTTTGAATGTATAGGTAGTAAAATCATGGGTCTCCGGAACATACTTTGAAAGCCCCGCAAAGGTGCACAACCATAAGGTACCTTTGCTATCGGTATAAAAACATTCTACCCAATCCGAAGGAATAGAACGCGGATTATTTTTATCCTGACTAAAGCGCTCGAATTTTCCAGTAGCAACCCGCAGGACATCTATACCTGTACCAAAACCTGATATCCATAAATCCTTATGAAAAAATGTTAATGCTTTCGTATGGGTATTCAGTAATTCACCTGCTGAATGGGATTGAGGCAAGTAGATTTTAAACTCGTCTTTCGATCTGATGTATTGCATTAAACCACCACCGTAGGTAGAGATCCAGATGTTGGTCTCTTCATCTTCCACAGCACTGATGAGTTTATTAGAAGAGAGTCCATTTTTTTCGAGCGTATACTGTTCATAGGTTTCTTGTCCTTTTTCTTTTTTGTATAAACCACCTCCATCGGTAGTGATCCACAAATCACCTTTGGAATCTTTTAGAAATCCTGTGACGATGCCTTCTCTAATGGAATGGTCAGAAAGGAAATTATTTTTTTTCAATACAAATAAATTCGTAGTAGAATTGGAATAATTGATGCCATTCAAATATGTTCCCACCCACAAATCTCCTTTACTGTCTTTGTATGCGGAGACAAC
>JACMQM010000369.1 GCA_014376985.1 Cytophagaceae bacterium
AAGGATCTCCCTGATTATCGGTATGTCCAATAAAACGAATGCGTACAGCAGGATCCCTCATCATCCATTGGGCAACCAAATCCAATTCAGCCATCGCTGATTCTTTAAGTTCTGATTTCGTCTGATCAAAACTCAAGCTGTGTAAAGCAATGCGTTCAATGATGCTATCCTTCTTCGCGACAGGCAATGGATCTATCATAATAGGATGCCATGGTTTTGTTTTTAAAACATACACACCATCTGTAATCGTATCATCGAGTAGAAATTCTCCATAAGTACTTAGTGGCACTTTTCTTTCTACAGTGTCTTTAGGAGCTACATAATAACGATCTACTAAAGTCACCGTCTTCTTAGGCGGCTGATAGCCTACAGGCATAGTTTCTAAATACACGAAGGAAATATCATCTATCGCCACATCATTTCCTGAAACTGAAGTATTGGTATTTTCAATAGAGATATTTACCGTACTGGCATGAAAATCAGAATACCAGACACCAGTGATGGCTACCCAGCGAAACAAATGATAAAAATCTTTTTCTAGGGCAATCACTTCTGATCCTATCGTCACTTTTAGTTCCGGATCATTTCCTTTGACATCCCCTTCTTCAAAAGCAAAATTGGATTTGGGAGGAAGCAAAGCATAGAGGTTACAAAAATACGCCCTGAACTCGTAACGTGTGTTTGGCTGTACACGCACATTCTGAGACCATATTTTCTTTCCGGTGCGTCCGTTTGCGTTGCAAATTAGAAAACTTCCCCTACCTCTTGTATGATCGCCAAAAGAAGGATTAGCAAAATCAGCATGGTTCATCGGAGCATTATTCGTTACCACATAAGAACCAGGAGAACCGTAATCGTGGTAATAATAATCGCTGTTGAAACCATAATCCCCTTTTTCGAAATCCCCATTGACAATCATATTGATTGTTGTTGCAGATTGACTGCATACTTTCGATGCATGCATCACTGCAAATACAAAAACAACCAGACGTAACAAGTGGAACGGACTCAAGCGATAAGATATAATGACTCTATTTAAATATTTTTCAACGAAAGAACAATGCCTTCTCAAGTACAACGCAAAATAATCCCCATATAGTGTAGAATCAACACCTCAATTTTAATTATGTCATCGTCATTTATAAGCAGTAAATAATTGATTAACAAACATGTTAGGATGCTAGCATTGGAAATATAGTCGTATCTTTTTTTATTTCAAGTTCTTGAGCATTTTAGTCGGTATGATTTCCTGAATTCTTGTCAAATGGACTCTAACTTAACATTGGGGCACTATTTTTAGTACTACAAAAGCATAACTTAAACATTAGCTTTTATGGACTTCAATCAGCCTCTTCTCTATCCAAAGCCTTCTTCATCTAAAAAGACCGAAACAAAGGCTGCATATTACGACATGATTGTTTTTTCTCCTGTGAGATGGAACTTTATTTACCAAAGACCTCAACATATAGTGAGTCGCATGGCTAAAAAACGCAATATATTATTTGTAGAACTACCGATAGATTTTGATGCCAATGAAAAAGGAGAAGTGAATTTGGTAATGATCAATGATCACATTACAGTTCTTCAACCGAAGGTAGCTCATATTGATGACTTAAGAGAAATTTTGCATGATTATGTAACGAATGAAATCGTGTCGATCGGATTGTTTTTTTCCCCTATGTTCAGTTCATTCTTAGAAGTATTTACCTTCGATAAAGTGGTTTATGATTGTGTAAACGAAAGCTTAAAATCAGCTAACAGTTCTTTTGAAATACAGGAAAGAGAAGGCTATTTGATTGCCGAAGCGGATCTCATTTTAACCAATGAAACAACAATCTACGATTCTAAATACCAGGATCATCCTAACGTACATTGTTTGCCTAACCTTAACGAGCAATACAACGGCAAAGCTTTACCGACGGCTATATTGGATCGTACAGCAGAACGCATGGAAGTATTGATTAGGTCTTGTAGAAATTATGGCGTGCTTATTTAGTCATCATTAATAAGAAGTAAAAGGAGTTCAGACATGAACTCCTTTTTTTGGTATAATAAAATCAACTGCATGCATCTCGTTTCAAACTTACACACAAATCATAGTTTTAGTTAAAATGCATACATAGGAAGAATGAGATATAACTAAATATGCACTTAAAAAAATATGTATGTATGCATTTCGAATCTCTCACAAAAAATAAAATACTTGATAACGAGTGCTTATATTTAAGGTATAGACGTCTTATCTAAACAGTAACATTATGGACTTGAATCAGCCTTCAATTTATTTAAAGCCTTCTTTTTCTCCTAAAAAAGTAGAAGCTAAAGCGGCTCATTATGATATGATTGTTTTTTCTCCCGTGAGATGGAACTTTATTTATCAAAGACCTCAACATATTGTGAGTCGCATGGCAAATAAGCGTAATGTCTTATTTGTAGAATTACCCATCGATTTTAATCCGAAAGATAAAGGACAAGTCAACTTGATTTCGATCAATGACCAACTTACAGTTTTGCAAGCAAAAGTTGCTACGGTAAGTGACTTAAGAGATATTATAGCTTCTTATGTTACCAACGAAGTTGTTCCAATTGGGTTGTTTTTCTCTCCCTTATTTAGTGCTTTCTTAGAAGTATTTATGTTTGACAAAGTGGTGTATGATTGCGTAAGCGATCCGTTACACTCCAACGATCAATCTTTTGAAATGACAGAAAGAGAAAATCATCTTATTACAGAATCTGATTTGGTACTGACCAATGAAGAAATGATTTACGACTCTAAATACATTGACCATCCAAATGTGCATTGTATCAAGAACTCCTGTCAACCATTAGCTGCGGCTATTATTGATCGCATGACAGAACGAATGGAAGTATTGATTGGCTCCTCAAGAAATTACGGAGTACGCATATAGCCAATTATGTTAGTCATATATAGAAAAGGGAGTTCCATTCATGAACTCCCTTTTCTATAGCATTAAATTTTGAAGTACTTTATTTATTCTCTTTCTCCTTTTCTTTTTCTTCCTTCTTTTCCTTCTTTTCTTCTTTCTTTTCTAGGCGTTCTTCTTTCTTCATTCGCTTAAATGCTCCTTTCAATAGCATAGAGTGTTTGGCCGCTTCCATGTTAGCGTTAAAACCTTTCATGCCGTACTTCAGATTCACTAAGGTTTGATCTAGATTTTCGGCAAATACTGTATCTGAAAATAATTTACCCACACTACCCTTTCCATTACGAATGTTCTTGGTAATGACAGCCATGTCACCTGTAATTAAGGAAGCATTGTCCACTGTCTTATTCAACTTGGCCATGATCATATCCATATCAGCCGGTTTGATGGTAGCAATAGAATCTCCGTCTTTGATGACAGTGCCGCTATCACCTGGTGTGAGGCTGATCGCTTTGTTACCCATTAAGCCTTCAGAAGAAATGATCGCTTTGGAATCTGTTTTAATAAATTTCTTAATATCCTCTTCAATCTGCATATCTACGCGAACTGTTGAATCAGTCATGATAGAAATACCTTCTATCGTACCTATATTAATACCTAAAAAGCGGACATTATTACCTACCATTAATCCGTTGGCATCTTTAAATATGCCGGTAATAATGATGGTGCGATCAAACAAATGTTGTCTTGCACCGATAAAATAGATAGCAACTAAAAGCAACACAGATCCTGCTGTAATGAATATGCCTAATTTAACTTTATTTCCAATTTCATTTTTCATAGTTGTATCTTGCCATCTTATTTCTTATTCAAAAAAAGAACGAATCCATTCATCCTCTGATTTTTTTAATTCTTCGTAAGTTCCTTCCATAGCCACCTTACCTTCTTTAAGAATAATGATTCTGTTTGCCGTGATTCTGGCACATTCCATATCATGGGTAATGATGATAGATGAAGTATTGTATTTCTTTTGTACATCCAGGATCAGCTTGCTGATCTCTTTTGATGTAATAGGATCCAAGCCTGTTGTCGGTTCATCGTACAATATAATTTTAGGCTTCAGCATCATCGTTCTCGCCAAGCCTATTCGCTTACGCATACCACCGGATAATTCAGATGGCATTTTATTGATAGAATCTTCCAAACCAACATTTTGCAAGGCTTCTTCCACTCGTTTAGACTTTTCTTCAGCTGATACTTTCTGTTCTCCTCTTAAAGGAAATTCAAGATTCTCGCCCACAGTCATAGAATCGTATAAGGCTGCGCTTTGAAATAAAAAGCCAATGCTTTTGCGCATATCGTTCAATTCTTTTTCTTTTAGTTCCGATATGTTTTTCCCAAGCACTTGTATCTCGCCCTCATCTGCTTGAATAAGTCGCATCATGCATTTGATCAACACTGATTTACCTGTACCCGATTTTCCCAATACAACCAGGTTCTCTCCTTTAGCTAGTGTCAACGTGATACTTTCCAAAACTTTCTTGCTACCAAAAGACTTTTTTAATCCTTTGATATCTACTACTACTACATTATTATTTTCTTTTTGAGCAACAGGATCCGCTAGTATAGTTTTTTCTTCCATAGACTTACATAAAAAAACTGGTGATTTGAACGGCTACCATATCAATGATAAAGATAGAGAGGGAAGCCATCACAACAGCTGAGTTAGCCGCTTTGCCTACACCTTCTGTACCTTCATTGCAATTGTATCCTTTATAACATCCAATGATACCTATAGCTTGTCCGAAGAAAAAAGATTTTATTAGAGAAGGAAATAAATCCATGAAATTAAGGCTATTGAATACTTGTAAGAAATATAAAGAAAAACTTGTATCACCTTTTATGTTAACCCCCGCAAAGCCGCCCAACAAAGCGATCGCATCAGCAAAAACTGTTAGTAGAGGAATCATAAAGGTACAAGCCAGTACTCTGGTAACTACTATATAATTGAAAGGATTAATTCCGGATACTTCCATCGCATCAATTTGCTCGGTTACTTTCATAGATGCCAATTCTGCACCTATACTTGAACCTACTTTTCCAGCACATATCACAGCAGTGATTACAGGTCCTATTTCTCTCACAATGGAAATGGCCACCATCGCTGGCAACCACGATTCAGCACCAAACACCGCTAAGGTTGGTCTGGATTGAATAGTAAGTACAAGACCCATAATGAATCCGGTAATGCCTACTAGCCCAAATGACTTCACTCCAATCAAATAACTTTGTCTCAGAAATTCATTGAACTCATAAGGAGGGCGAATAGCCTCTTTGAAAAAACGCAAAGTAAAAGAAGCTAATGCACCAATTTCAGCAAAGAAAGATTTGAATGAATATCCTTCTCGATTATTAATGACTTCACAAACGGTTGGTACTTCTTTAGATTTTCCGTTGGTATGTTTATCGACCGTATCGACCATGATGCACAAAAATTAAACGCTTAGTTAAGAGTAGAAAGCAAAGCAAGGGTAATCTATTTGTTGTTACGACTACCCTACTTATCTTTATTTTCTAGGACGATCGTATTTACAGCAATCGGGTAATCTTCTATATTTTCTATCTGGCGCATCTACTGTTTCTGTATCATGCCCTACTGCGGCGATGTTTTCGTTGATCTTTTGAAGCGAGATACCCTCTTCATCGTAAACAACTGTTAATATTTTAGTATCCAGATTCCATTCTGCACTCTTTACGTGTTTATCTTTTAAAGCAGCATCTTGTATCCGTTCAATACACATGGCACAATTGCCATACACTTTGAATGTGGCTGTCTTCTCATGCACGGCGATAGCAGCAAAAGCACCAGAGAAAAACGTTAGGCATATAATTAAAGCAAACGAGCGAAATTTAGCATTATTCATGGCTTTATTATTTTGTTCACATGAATTAATAGTTAAAATAATGCCATAGCCCTATAAAAGTGAAACAAACCTCGATACGATCTCATCTATACACTCTATTAATTTGTAAATGAGAAAACTAAAGCAAATCTTTGATTTTTATTTGGAGATATACTCATTCGATAAAGTGATAATGTGTATCCAAGCAAAAAAAAGTGAGGAAAAGCATACTCATTATACCCCAGTTTTATGAGTATGTGCCATTAAGCATCAGTCATTATAAATGCTATATTCGCAAAAGAACAAGTTTCAGTCATCGCAGTATGATCCATCCTAACCGCTCGCCGGAAGAAGAGTATGTAACCAGTGAAAGCCCTGAGATCAGTGTAGAAAGAAATACCGGTTGGATCAAACAAGTATCACTTGCTTTTCCAGCATTTCAGAATAAAAACTACAAAGCTTATTTCTCCGGTCAAATGGTATCCTTAATTGGCACCTGGCTTCAGATTGTATCACAAGGCTGGCTGGTCCTTCAACTTACTAACTCTGCGCTTCAAATCGGTATCATAGCCGCGCTCTCCACTTTACCTTCTTTATTTCTTACACTTTTTGGAGGCGTGATTGTAGATCAGTTTCCGAAACGCAAAATTTTGTTGGCTACACAAACCGTTTCCATGATTCTCGCCTTCACTCTAGGCATACTTACCCTATCGGGATTGGTGACGGTATGGATGATCGGCATCACTGCTTTTCTGTTAGGAATAGTTACCGCTATTGATTCTCCAGCCAGACAGGCATTTGTTTCTGAAATTGTAACGAAAGAACAGCTTCCATCAGCTATCGCTTTAAACTCCGGCATCTTCAATGCAGCACGTGTTATAGGTCCTAGCGTAGCTGGTTTACTCATTGCTTTAATTGGAGCAGGTGGAGCTTTTCTGGTCAATGGTTTTAGTTACATCGCCGTATTGATTGCACTGATTTGGATGAAAGTAGAATTGCCTGCCGAAAGAAAAAAACTACATGCTATTGAAGCCATTAAAGAAGGCATATCCTATTCTTTTGCACATCCCATCATACGTACCCTCATCATCTTTACAGGCGTCTCATCCGTCTTTGGATGGTCTTATACAACATTGATGCCTTTGGTGGCACAAAATACATTTCACCTCGGAGCAGCAGGACTAGGCTATATGTATGCAGCCAGCGGCCTGGGATCTTTGCTGGCAACTCTATTGATTGCTACTTTTTCAAAAAAGATTTCACCGGAAATTTTTATATTAGGAGGCAGTATTTTATTTGCCATTAGTTTGATTTTGTTTAGTTATACCTCTCATTTATTGATCGGCTTAATACTTTTATTCCTGACCGGACTCGGACTTTTATCACAATTCGCCATGATGAATACAGTCATTCAAAGTCTCGTAATAAGTGAAATGAGAGGTCGGGTAATTAGCATTTACATCTTAATGTTCATCGGACTTACTCCGGTTGGGAATATAG
Organism: Cytophagaceae bacterium; assembly: GCA_014376985.1. GTDB lineage: Bacteria > Bacteroidota > Bacteroidia > Cytophagales > Cytophagaceae > JACMQM01. The sequence goes on from JACMQM010000369.1 coordinate 7,289, forward strand.
GTGCGGGCTGGATGGCTGAACATTTAGGTTTAGGTGTGACGATGAGAACAGGAGCTGTTGTTATTCTAATTTTTAGCAGTGTCATTCTTTATTACCGAAACAAAATAAGAATAGCTTATAACCTCTATAAGAAGAAAACAAAAGATCAGTAGTGCAAAACAGACTAAGAATAATACAAATATAACATTCTTTGAGGCTTAAATTAAAATAAAAACTATCGTAAGTGATAATATATCAATTGATTATAAATAATATCTTTCACCATTATAAATATATTCAATCATTATTTTTAAGTATATTGATCTTTCAATTTTATAAGTTAATAACATTTTAGGTCTCTATTTTCCTTTTTTATTATGGCAAAACCCAAGTCAGATGATAACTTATCTATCCCGGATACTATACAATCATTGACACAATTCTTTTTCCCTGCGGCGGCAGAAGATAAGAAAGAAGAACCGCTAGCTGATTTCAATTTTGATGAGCTTAATAACTTTTACGACAACTCTCCTTCCGTAGCTTTTATTTATAATCACAAATCCACTACCTACGATTATTTTAGCCCCAATATCAAACAGGTAATGGGCTTTGAAAATATAGATTTTCAAAACGGAGGATTGAAATTTTCAATGTCGCTGGTACATCCCGATCACGTTAAAGTTTATAACCGACATGTGTTGCCTTTGATGTTTAAGTATTATTCCATTTATGCATTTAAAGGAAAAGTTAAAAACTTAGTTTTCTCCTATACCTTTCGTATCAAGCGAAACGATGGAGAATACATATGGGCGCTGCATTACATGAATAGTATACGCGTAAGCAAATGGGGACTACCTATACTCACTCTGGTAAATATTACTGATATCACCTCCTTAAAGAAAGATGATGGTATAGACTTTTCTGTATCGGTAAAAGAAGACAATGCGATTACCAAAACAATTCTATCCCGTGTATTTCCTTCAAAAAACAGTACATTTAATTTTTCAGAACGAGAAATTGAAATATTATCACTCATGGCACAAGGTAAAAGAAGCAAAGAAATTGCCGAAGATCTTTGCATCAGTAAGCATACCGTGAGTACGCACCGTAAAAACATGATGGAAAAATCCAGCGCAAAGAACAGCTACGAATTGATACATCTGGCGAGGATTAAAGGTCTTATCACAGAAAATAAGTTGGTGTAACTTGCATTATAATATTCCATAGTTCGGACACCAATTTAAATATTTACCTATGTATTTTATAAATTATATAGAATGCAAAAAAACATCCTCACATTAAACCTTTCCACACCAGCATAAATATTAATACAATTCACAAACCTTATACAGTATATACCGTTTGAAGTTTAAAACCAGCATAACTTTTCATGACCAATTTTTGTCTTCATGCAGCATAATGAACAAGAACTGATAGAAGAGAACAAAAAACTTCGGGAAGAAATAACCCGCCTGAATCGTGCCTTAAAGGAGAACATTTACGAGAACCTCTTTCACGTTTCACCGGATATCATCATCCAGGTTGACCCTTCTTACAAAATTATTGTTATTCATATTCCAGAGATTCCACGTGAACGATTAACTGCTCTTCACGGTGAGAATTTATTCAGTGTTGCGCCACTAGTTGTGCATGATCAAATGCGCCAAGCCCTAGAAAAAGTATTTAAGCAAGGAGAAACAATACATTATGAATCCGAAGCAGAAGTACTAGGAAAATACCGTCATTACCTGAATTACCTTACACCTATAAAAAATGAAATGGGAGTAACTAGCTCCGCTTATTTCATCAGCAGAGAAATTACAGAGCAAAAAAATTCCGAAAAATTAAGAAATGAAAGTGATAATAAGTTGATGGCTTTATTTGGTAGCTCTCAGCACCTGCACATCTTAATGAACACCAACCAGAAACTTCTTTGGTTCAATCAAAAGGCCACAGAGACTGCCCTGTTTCTCTTTGAAAAAGAATTAGAAGTTGGCAAATCAATGCTGGACTACTTGCAAGGCGAATACCAGGATACTTTTGTTCGTTACTTTCAAAAGGCCATGTCTGGAGAAAGTGTGGTATTCCCGAGACACTATGTCATCGAAAACGATCAGCACTTTTATCTGGAAATGATGTTGCAATGCATTTATGAAGATGAAGCCAAAACCAGAATGATTGGCATTTCATTGGTAGGTGTAGAAACCACTGATCGAAGAGCAAACGAAGTCAAGCTTGAGAAAATCAACAAGGAATTGATTCAACACAACCAACAACTCAATCAATATTCTTTTGTCATCTCTCATAATTTGAGAGGTCCTATCGTCACCTTATTGGGTCTTGTCAATCTGTTTGAGCAAGAGTTAACCGACGAAGCTTTTAAAAATGAGATCATACAACACATAAAAAAAACAACGCTTCATCTCGATAATATTATCCTAGACTTAAATATGATTCTCTCGCAGTCAGATGGCAGAGAAAACATACGCAGTGAAATATCCCTTTCCAACGAACTGCAAATGGTGAAAGATTTATTGAAAAGCCAGATCGATTTTGCACAAGCAGAAATACAAGCAGACTTCCAGGAAGTAAAAAACCTGTATTCCGTGAGAAGTTATATACAAAGTATTTTCATGAATCTAGTTTCTAATTCCATTAAATATAAAAAGCCTACTACACCAGCTGTCATTCGCTTATCTAGTCATATAGAATCACAAAGCACAATACGTATTGACATAGAAGATAACGGCATTGGATTGAATTTGGAAAAACATAACGATGCCTTATATGGTTTTTATAAACGTTTCCATACTCATGTCGATGGAAAAGGATTAGGACTGCATTTGGTCAAAACACAAGTGGATCTTTTGGGAGGAAAAATTGAAGTCAAAAGTAAAGTAAATGAAGGCACCACTTTTTCAATCTATCTTCCTATCCGCTGATGCCTGAAAGTGACAACCATATGGACCCTACTATCCTCACTCAGTTGGTCAGTGTGAAAATGCCTTTTGGCAAATACAAAGATGTATTACTTTGCGATTTGCCTGTCTCTTACCTCGAATGGTTTTACGCCAAAGGTTTTCCTCCGGGCAAACTGGGCATGCAGCTGGCAACCATTTATGAAATCAAGATGAATGGGCTTACTCATCTATTAAGACCTTTACGAAAATAATTAATCTAACAAAAAAAGCCCGTTGTACATCATGTACGACGGGCTTTTTTTGTAGTAAGTTATACTAACTATTCTTTAACAATACGTTTTACAACGGTTGACTTGCCATCATTCAACTGAACAAGATAGATTCCTTTTGGAAAATACTCTCCGAAAGTTATAGATTCATTTCCAGAAGTAAGTGATTGAGTAAACAAGTTTCTACCTATAATGTCTGTCACTAATAAGTTTGCTTGAGAAAAATCTCTATTAAAGTGCAAAGTGAAATTACTTGCACTTGGGTTTGGAGATACTGTGAAATCAGAAGAACCAATACCTTGATTTACGATAATGATTTTACTGTAATGCACCGAACCATCAAAGTCATATTGAGCCAATCTGTAATAATTAATTCCTTGCGAGGCATTGGCATCGATGAATGTATAATTAATCAAACTATTGCTATTACCCGCTCCTGACACCTTTCCTATAGCTGTAAAATCACTACCAGTTAATGAATGTTCAATTTGGAAATAGCTATTATTGATTTCAGAAGCCGTATTCCAAAACAATTTTAACCCTTGATCACTTGACAATCCATAGAATTCAACCAATTCTACTGGCAGTGAACAAGATACTGAATAACATGGATTAGTAGAACAAGTAGTTGTTACTGCAAAGTTTTTATAATCATATTGAATGTTAGCGATTGAAGTAATTCCAGCTGAAGGCTCAGGTCCATAAGTAATCTCTCCGGCATTAGTAGCAGCTGCCCAGGAATTTCTATACAATTGAGCACCGCCGCCATCTATAGTAATGGTATAGTTGTTACCTTTTTTCAAAGTAGTATTAACAATAACTGTATAAACCGTACCAGACACACAAGAAGCAATCGTATTAGTTTGTGCATACACTGTTGTACCACCACCGTTTTTTATTGTGACTGTATAATTTGGAGATGGGCATACCCAAAATTTAAGATCAAAAGATTTAAGGACTAACTGATCAGACAGCACGCTGATATTATTTGATACATAAGGAACGCCGTTTGCTGCTCCGGGTAAAGTGAGAGAAGATGCGATGCTGTTAGAACCCACAGTAGGAGTCGCAGAACTCGCAACGCCCAAGCAAATGGTGCTTGGTATAGAGGCCGTATTTCCAACTCTGTAAATGACAGGAGTACCTATACCAATGATATTTGAAGAAGCGACAGATCCTGCATACCAAATATAGTTAGGCTCATCTGCATCTACAGCTGGATTATCTAAAATCAAATCATATGGAGCAGAACAACTCACTGTACCAACAGGTGTTTTAGGATTAACAATCGTAAATGAAATATTTTTCGTATAAGTTCTAGAGCAACTTACCACATCAAGTTTCACATTATAAGGACCTGCTGTAGTAAAACGAATGGTAGGACTAGGGTCTGTACTAGTACCCGAAGTAAAAGACCATCCTGTCGCTGGAGTTACGGTCCATGTTTGAGATGTTACAGGACCAGAGAAGATATAACTTAGAGGGATATCGGTATTGATACAATATGTTCCACTTGCCGGAGATGCTGTCAATATACCGGATACAAAAGTACGGCTGAAGGTTGGTAAACCCAATTGAGGATAACCTAATGTATTAGGCGTTGGAGAAGCTATTGCAGTGCTGTTCCAACCTGCAGAGGCAAATGGATTATTAGGTAAACTAATGACACCAATATAACAAGATGACCCGGTACATTCATTACTCACGTATATACGACCGTCAGGACCTAACTGCATTTGTCCAAACCTCGCAGACCCATTTGGAGGATAAGCCCAGCTAGTATTGGCATTTGCACAAGTAGCAACTGTCAATTGATACATTGTACCTCCTAGCGTTGCATGATATAAATACAGATCATTTGGAGAAAATTCCAATCCATAAGGCTGAACAAGACTTCCTATAGAACAAGCTAAACCTGTAACTGTACCTGTTGAGTTATCAAAATTATAAACTTCGGTTGTTGCTTCCGATAAATAAGTAGCTGCAATTTGAGTTTGACAACTATTGGTTTTCATTAAGCCCTGGTAAGACTTCATAGCATGTCCTACGTTACTTGTGACAGGTGCAGTAGACACTACTCCCGCACTGGTTACTCGGAAAGCATGAATAGCATTACTTCCGGCTCCTACTCCTACTCCTGAACCATCAGTGCCATGTGTAATTACCCAATAGCCATTAGCTCCATCTCCTAAAGCACATAATTGCTCTGTACTGGCAGAAACTCCCAATAAGTTCGTCACCGCTCCTACTGTAAGCACTCCTGCAGCACGATTGACGGTGTAGTAATTCGTACCGTAAGGTGTACCAGTTCCAGGATCAACATTGGAAGTAAATATAAACCATTGATTAGCATTAGAAGGATTAGGAACAATCAAAGCAGATTGAGCAGAAGATGATGCACCTCTTAGTCCAGTACCTCCCGACACTGTTGTGCCGTTGGGGTACCAAACACTTTGTCCATCGGTTGCAAAAATCAATGCACCAGTGTTAGGATCACAAATAGTCGAAGAGCCCTCATATGTATTAATGGGTTTACTATCAAGATATAAAGGAGGACTGAAATTAAAGTCGAGTCCTGATTTAGTTCCAAACCACCAAACATTGGCTTCTTTTTGAGCCATTAAAGTGGTACATGTGAAAAATAGAATAAAGGTCAGGAAGAACCTTAGTAATTGGATAAAGATTTTGTTTGGAGTTGGAGTCATGCGTAGGTGGTTTGTTTAGGTCTGATTCAATACATAACCCATTTTATATAAACGGATTGAAGCATTTATATCATTGCTTTGAAACTTAATCCTTAAAAATACAGCTAATGTAAGCCTAAATATAACCCACTGTAATAAAATTAGTATTATTGAATGATTAATAACTAATTTATCACTTAGAAAACAATGATTATAGCTTTAAAAGGATATAATCCGATTTACTCACAAAATACAACTTATATTCAGCATGTATAAAAAATACCCTAATCAAAAATTTACTACTACTTCATATTAGCTGATTTCTTACAAAATAATCAAACAATATTCACTTTAGACTTTAATCAAAAAGACATCCTAGTAGATGTCCTTTTGATTTTTGGTTAACCTTTTATTTAATCTTTGATCAATCGTTCGATCCACTCTCCTTCAAGGGTAATCACTTTAACAATGTAAGCGCCTTTCGCCAAATCAGTTAAGTCTATACTCCAACCCTGGCTTAATTGATTACTGCTTACATTATGATGGTATAGATCCTGTCCCAATGTATTTACTAATTGAACAGTAGCATTGGTAATATCACTCGTTCCTGTAGATAAAGTAATCTGCACTATATTCTGTGCCGGATTAGGCACCAGTATAAGATCAGCAATGGAGACAAACGTGACATAACGGATGACAGAGTATTTGTAATTTCCGTTAATGTCTACCTGGCGTAAGCGATAATAGGCATTCGCATTCGCAGGATTCTTATCCGTAAACTCATATACTCCGCCATTAGCACTGTTCTTCGCTACTACTTCTCCTATTGCCGAATAATCTGAGCCATTCAAGGAGCGCTCTATAATAAATGATTTCGCCTCCACCTCGGAAGCTGTGGCCCAATGAAGATTTATAAGATGACCAGAACGTGCTGCTTCAAAATACAAAAACTCTACAGGTAGTGCGCAGTCTACTGAAAATGCACTTCTCATACAGGTAGCGCCTGTTTTGATGACCCATTCAAAACCGTCTCCACTATTACCGTTTGTATTTGGCGTAATGGTAACAAAACCACTGTAAGCAGTTGTACTAAATCCTGATCGAGTAGCCAACCAAATGGTACCGGTAGGAATATAGTTAATAATATAATTGCTACCAGAAACGATAGGCCAGTTCAAAGGAACCTGATACCATGTAGAAGTGGCGGCTATGTTGAATGATGCAGTATAGCCCGATGCGGCGCCGTCTTTAACCAAATTAAAAGAAACATTCCCTGTTCCAAATTCAGATCTTATCCAAACAGATTCCAATATAAAACTCTGCTGAGCAGAGAATACTGTTTGTCCCCATGAAACGCTTGATGCATCATTACTATTAGCCGTAGACATCAGCGGACCTATTACCTGTGAATTATAATTCTCTACATAAATAGTAGTGGGTAGTTGCGCAGTAGTATACGTTACTGTCACTGGCCTGCCAGATCCTTTCAGGTTACCGCCTGTGGCAGCATCATACCATCCATACGTGCTTCCCGCTCCCACAGTGGATGTAAAAGTGAAAGATTTAGGATTGGTAGAACAATCACCTGTGACATAAGAAGGCGTAACAAGATTAGAGGTCACCGTTGCATCATTTGATGTCACCGTACCACAACCAGCAACACCAGAAGTTACTTTTACCCCATACGTTCCTGTTACAGTTGTTGTATAAGTAGCAGAGTTGACGGTAGCGGGAGCTCCTGCTGGTAATTTGTACCAGTTATAGGTAAGTCCAGTACCACTATAAGTAGCGCCTGAGGCAAACATAGCGGTAAGTGTTACAGAACTGGAAGTACAAATATTTTGATTGGAAAGAGAAACAGGAGGCATCACATTTGTGACAACAACTGTCGATGAAGCAGAACAAGCTCCAGGGAAAGCAGCGTTTTGCACGCAAACTCTATAAGTACCTGGTGTTGAAATAGGATATGTGTAATCCGTTGAACTGGCACCGATCAATTGAGTTTGAGGAGTACCGGCGCCTGAATACCACCAGAATTGATTGCTGGCATGTGATGTAACATTTGAATTTAAGACAGCCGTACCACCAGTCATACACAAAGAAAAATCAGGACCTAAATTAGGAACATATGCTGCCGGTAAGGAATTAATATTTGCACAACCATTGATGAATGAAATATCATCGATCAAAATATCATTGATATTACTTGCTGTTGCTTGTTGTACTTCGATTAACAACAATGCTGATGTTATACCAACAGGAGATGTCCAGGTGCCGTAAAACTGTTGCCAGTTCATTTGTCCGGAAGGAGTGGCTGTACCTAAACTCATGCGAGATCCCCATTGAGGTGCTCCAGCTATAATCGGAACAACTACAAAATTCAAATCCGGATTATTATATCCTGCTATCGCAGCATCTCTGTTGTAGTTAGCAAACCATGCAGAAAAATAATAGGTCTGATTAGGATAAATCGTGACTACTTGTCTCCAGGCAGCCGGAAGTGCACCTGTACCCTGATCAAAAGTAGTTCCACCAAATGCTTCAAAGTCTGCAATAAATGCAAAACCATTTCCACTTAATCCTGGAGTATGATCGTTAAAACCACTGGCATTATTGATATAATCTGTACCGGCATAAGCTTGACGTGCAGAAGCCGTACAAGGCATACCCGGCTCTGCTTTACCTACTGCATATTTATTGGGAATACCAGTTAAGCAAGTCGATGGAGCAACAAAGTTTCCCGCATAAGTCAGATCAGATTGAAAATCCAATGGGCCACTCGCCGCAAATGTATGGCCACCTGAACCATTGGCTGTTAAGTAACCGGCTTCAAAGTTTCCGTTTCGTACAGATTCTAAAACAGGTGTTGTGCTACATTGAGCCCGTGAATTCTCAGAAAAAAGAAAAATGAAACTTAATACTGATAAAGAGAACAATAAACGTTTTAATATATAATGCATGAATGAGGAGTTTGACACCTTGTATTCCATAAAACCTGTTGTTGTAACTATTAATATACGTTTTTTACAGGGCAAACGGACTGTTTTACTTAGACGATACCCTTTGAAGAATAAAAATGGTGTAATATCAACTTCTAAAAACAATGCTTAAGTACCAAAAAAAATTACCTTAGTACTAAAATAACTATTGACGCTATTTTTCTACCTTTTTGAAAGATGTAACAAAATAATAAAAGCCCGACTAAACTAGCCGGGCTTCTAACCAAGATTTCTTTAAAAAAGATTATTCTTTATCTTTTAATCAATTGCTCTATCCATTCCTCAGAGGAAGTAACCAACTTCAAGGTATAAGTTCCTTGTGGTAAAGAAGAAAGTTCCAGATGCACTCCAGTGCGCAATGCTTCAGCAGAAACAAGAGAAACGAAAACTTCCTGCCCCAGCACGTTGTAAATTCTTATAGAGGATGCACCATTTAAATCATTATTTGATGCAATCACCGTAACATCAGACTGTGAAGGATTAGGGAATACTATCAATCCAGACGCCTTCTTATCAGACACCGCAATGATTCTAGATAAACTATGTGTACCGTCTATATCTTCCTGTTTTAATCTGTAATAAGATACGCCAGGTAAAGGTTGTTTATCTACAAATTGATAAGAGATGACAGACGATGAATTCACTGCACCCGCTACGGTTCCTATAGGATAGAATGTATGTCCGTTCTCACTTCGTTCGATTGTAAATTCCTTGTTGTTCAATTCCATTGCTGTGGCCCATGTCAGCAATACTTCAAAATTATTTCTGTGTCCATTGAAATACAATAATGTAATAGGCAAGGAACAAACCTGACAATCAGAGAATCTTGAAGTAGGGAAATAGCCGCCTGATCCTGTAGAATTTGTAGCTGTAACAGAAACATTACCTGTTACACCAGTTGCAGACCAGGTTGTACCTGATGCTGTAACTGTTTGCTGGTAACTATCTGCTTCACCGCGCAAAACATTGGGACATGTTTTACAAGGAGGAGTAGAAAACACTTCAATGGTAGCGTTAGTACCAGGAGATGTACCAGAGGCGTTACCACTTCCCGGTAAGCCGGCACCAGGGCAGCCTGTTGTACTTAAAGTAGGGCCTGTTGTCATGGATGTATTACCGACAACTTTTGTACCAATCGTATTAGGATCACCGGAGACATTCAAGCTAATTCCCATAGAGGTGTTACATGAAATAATGTTACGCGTCATCTGAACATTATTCGCACCATCAAATACAAATACACCATGAGTTCCGTTAGAGTTGATGATGTTAGGCTGACTCGCTCCAGTACCTCCAATTAAAATTTGTCCACCCTGCTGAACAACAATGCCGTGATTCGTTACAAATCCACCTCCGGCATTTAAATTATTTGAAACGTTATTGTTTTG
>JACMQM010000370.1 GCA_014376985.1 Cytophagaceae bacterium
ATCAAACACATTGTATCGGTCCAACATGAAGCACTCACATTAGAGAAGCTGTTTGAGATCCATCGTCTGGTGACACATCAAACACTTGATGATATAAACGATGAAGGTCGCTTTCGCACGGGTAACGACATCAAGATTGTGGATTCAACAGATAATGAAACAGTCTATACGCCTTCTGAGTTTACTGAAGTTCCGGCACTGATCAAGGATCTGATTGCATTCTTTAACAAAGTAGATGGCAAACCATTTATACATCCTATTGTAAAAGGATGCATTCTTCATTTCATGATCGGGTACATTCATCCTTTTGTTGACGGTAATGGTCGCACAGCACGTGCATTGTTCTACTGGTACCTCTTAAAGAATGGTTATTGGCTTACTGAATACCTTTCTATTTCACAAATTATTGTAAAAAGCAAGATGCAATATTCGCATGCCTATCTGTACACTGAAATAGATGGGAACGACCTAACCTACTTCATTCATTACAAACTCAAAACTATGCAGCAGGCATTTGAAAGCTTGCAGAAATACATTCAAAGAAAAATTAATGAAAAAAAGAAATTCATCGACCTCCAAAAAATAAGTGGTATTAACGAACGCCAGGCTAGAATGCTCAGCTGGCTCAATGAGGAAGTCGATCTTTTGTTTAGTGTCAAAGAAATCGAACAGCGTTTTGTCGTGTCTAATCAAACAGCCAGAACAGACCTTGAAGATCTTGTTGAAAAGGGATACTTGGAAATTGTACAATTGAATAAAAAGACAAAAGCTTTCTGCCGGTCTAAAAACTTTGATAGCCTATTGAAGGATGAATTGAAAAAACTAAGTTAAATTAAGTTATAAATGAAAGACCGTTTTACTTACACCAACTGTCTTTCACCTAATTCCCTAAAAGGGACTTAAGGAAACACTAGCCGAACTAATAACTCATTTCTATGAAACACTTCATTTTACTATTGATCGTTCTATTAAGTATAAGTACTCTTTCTTTCGCTCAAAAAAAGAAACAAGGTGACAAGCCTGCCGCAACCGCTATTGTTGCTGATCAGCCTAGAACTAAAAACTTTTTATTGAAGACCAACCGTTTTACGGGTCATACACACCGAGCGGTTTTCAATACCAAAAAATTCACCGGTGATTTGGGACAGATGGTACGTTACGAACGTTACGCAAAGAAATTATACGAAGCCAGCAATTACCAGGAAGCGGTTTACTTCTCGAAGCGTGCGCGTCAATACGGCTCGGTTGCATTAGCCGCGAACTCAGCCATCGCAACATCTGATGGCAAGTTTAGTGCGGAAGAAGAAACGATCACAACGGGTATGCCTTCTGATGAAGAATTGGAGAAACGCATTACGGATTCTGGTTCTACTCCGTTGACGGATGAGAGTTTGATGGCGGGGAATTTGGGACTTGAAATAAAATAATAATGTTGTAGTGATTTTTATTTACTGCTTACAATTTCAACAACCGAATATAAATATGAAACAGATGCCAGCTATGACAGTTGAACAGTTTAAGTTCCACTATATATTTAGCTCAAAAGGAGGACTTTTTAATGTTGCACATTTGGAAGAGCTACAGCATTTTAAAACTGCTATTGAACAAATGTTCGAAGTTATTAAAAAAAAATATCCAAATCTACCACCAATTAATTTTGACTTCGTCTTAAATGACAGCTTGAATGCATGTGTAAAAAAAGTAAACGGTGAATATTATATTGGAATCAATATTGGTGCTTATTTTCTACTGAAGGATATGTTTCAAAAAATGTTATCCAGTAACAAAGTATTATTAAATGTTGGCAACCCATTAATAGAAACAGGAGACAAGAATCTTTTAACTGCATTAAATAATAGGCCTATAGAATTTGACATTGCAAATATAGAAATGATTGTTCCTAAAGATCCTGTACGGACATCTTATGGAAGTTTATACATGACTTTCTGTCTTAATTTTTTAGTTTTACATGAATGTGCTCATATTATAAGAGGCCATCTTGATTATCATATCAAATCTAACCACAATTCTGATTGGAATGAATTTGAAGATTTAAATCCTCAAACTAACTTAGAATCTTGCTCACTGTATCAAACTTTAGAAATGGATGCTGACAGTTTTGCTACTAATTGGGCATTCATAGAAGCTGAATCTATAATTGAGCATAATTTACCTCCTATCAAAAATGACACTTCTGTTTTTGAAAACTGGAATTCATTTGTTTTCAATTGGTTTTTTTCAATCTACTCATTGTTAAGAATGCAAGGATTTAATGAACTCAATGTTAGCAAATGCAAATCCTATACGCATCCACCAGCAACCATTCGAATGGCTTTAATAGCAGGCAATATTATTTCCATACTGGAGAAAAAAAATAAGAACGATTCTATTGATGAAATTACCAAAAATTATATAGCCTCATCAAAGGAAGCGGAAAAAGCGTATATGGAAATAACATGTAGCCATGATTGTTTTGGTCATTTTGCAGAAATATATAAAAATACAGATTTACAAAATTACAATTCTGAAATCCTGAGTAACTGGAATAAGGTTAGACCTTTATTATAACCATTTGCATTAGGTACTTTACCTCCTTTAGTTACTTAAGTTTTTTCATCCTACTGCTCGCGCGAGCATCTTGCTCGTGTCTTATAGTACATAGAGCGTCCCGCTCGGGATCAGTTTAGAAAATTTAAGTTAAAACAAAATTATAGTGAATTGATGACAATAAGAACATCGTTCATCGCATCCCCGATCGGGACGCTCTAAGTAACTTTAGGAACGAGCAAAGATGCTCGCACCAACATTGTCATTTCATCCTCAAAGATTCTACAACTTTTGATATCTATTATTACCTGATTGTGGTAGCTTTGGCTTTTATTGCGAAGTTCCTTTTTATACATGCCCTGATTCAAATGAAAAGCACTGAATACTAATAGCTCTGCTGTCAAAGCGCAGATCATTACGAAAGCACATTCATATTGTTCATCTTAAATTTCATTGTTATGACTTTTTACAAACACCTTCTTTACTCACTTTTGTTTTCCTACTTTGTCTTCGTTCATCATAGTCATGCACAAAGTAAATGGTCTTTAGGGCCTGCCGCTGGTGCATCTTATAACATCTTACAAAAAGATAAATTCGATAACTTCGATCCCGGATTAGGTTATCAGGCGGGCTTAAGTACCATGCATTTTTTTACACCGCACTGGTTTGTTAGTGCAGGATTATCTTACACTAAAAAAAGCTTTACGCTAACAGGCATACCTGATACCCGCTACATATTTTCAGGTGGTGGCATCCAGTATTATTCTATGAAATACTCTTACAGTTACCTTAGTCTTCCCTTAGAAGTGGGTTATTCTTTCTTTGATTTGGCAGACCATAAACTTTCTATTATCGCTTCAGGAGGTATTGTGTTGAATGTGCTACTTTATGAAAAACTAAAATCAAAAGATCTGGAGCCTGCATTCAGTGATAACGCTACCAATAATTCCTTCAGCGCGACGGCCATTGCCAGCATAGGATTGCTTTACAACATCTCTCCGCGTTTGTTTTTAATGGTAAGTCCTCGATATAGTTATGATTTTTACGCATCCAAAACAAACAATTCCCCGGATGACCTTCGGTTTCAATCTCTCTCTCTAAATACGAGTCTTCAATACAGGCTTGGTAAATAGTATTTCCCACGCTGGCTCGAGCATCTTGCTCGTGTCCCATAGTACATAGAGCGTCCCGCTCGGGCTCAGTTTAAGAATAGAAGATTAAATTCAAGCGCAATATAGTTAATGATAACAATAAGAACATCGCTTATCGTATCCCCAAGCAAGATGCTCTATGTAACTTTAGGCACGAGCAAAGATGCTTACACCAGCATTAGCCAAAAGATAAAAACAATGAATGGAAAAACAATTACAACAATCATACTGGTAATACTTCTTCTGATTGTATTTTGGGTTATGTATCAATTCGGCGGTATTACTAAAATTATTCTATCAAATGTTGCTTTAAATGAAGAAGAAAATCTGAGAGAAGTATACATATCATCCATTCAACTAAATTATAATTCAACAGACACAGTGATTGTAGAAACAGCCTGGAGTTTTTGCGGTAATGATGTTCCTGGCGATAGACCCGTTATTTTTAGTTTGAATTTAGAAGATACAAAAACCAAAAACTTACTGCAAAAGCGTC
>JACMQM010000371.1 GCA_014376985.1 Cytophagaceae bacterium
CATGGCTGGTAACGTGAACGAGTGGGTTTACGATGTGTACCGTCCATTGACTTTCCAAGACTTTGATGACTTGAACCCATTGAGAAGAGATGGTTACTTGGATGAAGAAAAAGGTTATGACAAAGCAGGTTTCCAATCTTTGATTGACGATCACGTTCGTGTATACAAAGGTGGATCTTGGAAAGACGTAGCATACTGGTTGTCTCCAGGAACTAGAAGATACTTAGCGGAAGATTCAAGCACGGCAACCATAGGTTTCCGTTGCGCGATGATCCAAGCTGGATCGAACTACTAGTAGATATTTGCAAAAAAATAAAATAACCCCTGCTGCGATTACGTGGCAGGGGTTATTTTTTTGCAAAGTGATCAGTTGTCAGTGATCAGTGTTGAAGCTTATTTACAAGCTCTATACAGTTCAAATACTTTTGAAGAATCGCCCGTATAGTGAATACGGAAGAATTCGACCCCTAAATCGTCCGATTTAATAATCTTATAACAAATAATCGGTTGATCGATTAGACTTTCAATCTGACAATACCTACCATGCGTTTGGTACATTCTGGACATTCTATTTTTTGTGTCGAGTTTTATTCTTCCTATCATGATCATAAAATATGAGTTTTTAATTGTGTGATTAGGAAAAGTTACCTATTAATCCATTGGTTGTCACTGTAAGAACTTGGACGGCAGCTAGTTTTTTCACTTTCTAATTAGCTTATTTTACTTTTTACTCAAATTTATTTCTCCCTGTAAGAATTAGCACATGGCAATTGTAAACATACTGATTACTTTTTCAAACCGCCATGGACAAACTGTACACATGCAGCTCCTTAATCTCCATCGCAAACAGAGCCTGGCTGCACGCTTCAATGGTAGATCCTGTTGTGATCACATCATCGATCAACAGAACGGATTTCCCTTTTAGGTCTATGTTTTTATTCTGGGTGTAAATAGATTCCGCAGAAATCCAGCGCTCATTTTTTCCCTTACTTGTTTGTGAACTGCGGTAGATGTTCCGGTACAACGCATCGGGCAAAACAGAGGCTTGAGTAACATCGGCAAAACCATTAGCTAATGCTTCGCTCTGATTGTATCCCCTTTCTCTTTGTCGTTTTTCATGCAAAGGTACCGGTACCAGAACATCGGGAAATGTTCGTTCCGATTCCTTCCAGGCTTGTCCCATAAGGCTTCCAAACCATTTTGCATGATGCGGTTTCGGATGGTACTTAATGCCATGCAGTAATTTTTGACTGTTATTGTTTTTGTTAAAAAAGAAGAGAGCCTGTGCCGATTCCAATGGGAAACGATTGGCCAGTTTCATGAACAACTCATTCTCTTTACGGTGAAGAAAACCCGTGCGTGGCAAAGCATATAAACAGTGAAGGCAAATGTGTTTTTCCTTTTCATACAAAAGACGCTTACAGACTAAACATACCTCCGGAAAAAATGCGTGGAGCAGAGATTGGATCATCGGGTAAAAATTAAAAATTAGGTTTCTTAACGAAAAACTGAATAGTCAATGCAAAGGGATTACTATCATTCATAGTATTAGACTCAGCTTGGCGGCTATCCGCTTCTAGCTCCCCAAGCAGATTTGATGAATTTAGTAGTCATTAGGGTTTGTCATCTTGCGTTAGAGATCGAACGAAAAGCCCGAAACGCAGCGGAGAGGAGCGAGGACTTGCAGAGAGAGCCCGACCCGTAGGGACACGCCCAACCACTTTCGACCTGATAGCCAAAAAACCATTTAAGCTCATCACCAAATCTCTTGGCTTCAGCTTCATTCTATCATAACTAACCTACCTACATATTCTATTGTTTACTACCTTTGTACCTGATGGCTCAGGCAAAACAACCTTCCGATATAAAAGAAAAATGGGACAAACTCTCTTACTGGTTTATCAAAAGTACCGGTAAGCGACCCAATACCAATACCTTACTCTTTCTAATTGGCGTGCAGGAATTAGGGAAAGGCAAAAAGAATTTCTCCAAAGAAGAGAAGCAAGATTTGATGCACCTGGCCTTGTGCAAACTTTTCAGTAACTCCGGATTTTATAAATACGAAGGACTAGATGAAGACGGCTGGCCGCATTATTCCTTGGTAGAAGAACTTCCGGAGATGAATGTGGACGAACAGGAAAATTTCATACAATGGCACATCATTGATTATTTCTCTGACATCATCAATTTATGAAAATAATAACCTATAACGTAAACGGTCTGCGTGCCGCCATTACAAAGGGCTTAAACGAATGGATCAAAGCAACAGACGCCGATGTGTTGTGCTTTCAGGAAATCAAAAGCAATCCCGATCAGGTAGAAGAAAACTACCTGGAAAACTTAGGCTATAAAGGTTATTGGTATCCCGCGCAAAAAAAGGGATACAGTGGAGTGGCTATATTCAGCCGCATCAAACCCTTGCATGTAGAATACGGGTGTGGGATTGAATGTTATGATTTTGAAGGAAGAGTCATTCGATTGGATTTCGAAGATTTCTCTGTGATGAATGTCTATATGCCTTCAGGTTCCAGCGGAGAAGAACGTCAGCAATTCAAATTCAAATGGATGGAAGATTTTTTGCCTTATGCAAAAAAAATTGCTGACCAGTCCAAAGGCCTCGTTATTTGCGGAGACTTCAATATTTGTCACAAACCAATAGACATTCACAACCCAAAATCCAATGCCAATTCATCAGGGTTTCTACCCCAAGAAAGGGAATGGATGCAAACACTTTTTGATAACGGTTTTGTCGATGCTTTCCGTCACTTCAATGAAGAGCCGCATCACTACACCTGGTGGAGCTACAGAGCCGGTTCGCGCGGAAAAAATTTAGGTTGGCGAATTGATTATCATGCCGTAACACAAAACTTGGTTAAACATCTTCAACGAGCAGTGATACTTCCCGAAGCAAAACATTCGGATCACTGTCCCGTTTTATTAGAAATAAAGACATCATAAGATTTGTTTTTTCTAAAAAATGGGTAAATTGGCTATCAACATATATTTTGACTAGAAATACGCTAAAATTTTTACAGGAAAATGATGAAACATTTATTAATTATTCTTTCGTTAGGAACGATTCTTTTCGGTTGCGGATCTGACAATGATGGCAAAGTAGAAGATAACGCGCTAGTC
>JACMQM010000372.1 GCA_014376985.1 Cytophagaceae bacterium
CAAGCAAGATGGTCCAGATCTCACCGGCATTGCCCGTCATGATGTAGCGAATGAATTTTCGAATGTTATCAAATACCCGTCGTCCTTCTTCCACGGCTTTGATGATGGTAGAAAAATTATCGTCGAGCAAGATCATGTGGGCCGCCTGTTTGGATACTTCTGTACCTGTAATGCCCATAGCAATGCCAATGTTTGCTTTTCGTAAGGACGGCGCATCATTGACTCCGTCGCCCGTCATGGCGACATAATGGCCTTTGGCTTGGAGTGCAGTAACGATAGTCAGTTTTTGTTCAGGACTGACTCGCGCGTATACTTTGATATGCTCAACTCGGTCTTGCAGTTGTTCCGGAGTAAGGGTGCTCAATTCTTCTCCTGTCATCACCTGATCCGTTTCATCTCTTAAGATCTCGAGGTCTTTCGCTATTTTGTGCGCCGTCTTGGGGTAATCACCGGTAATCATAACTGGTACAATCCCAGCTTGCCTGCACTGATTGATGGCTTCCTTGGCTTCTTTTCGCGGAGGATCAATCAGTCCCGCAATACCGAGGAAAGTCATGTTGCTCTCCAGCTCCTCAATGCTTTGCTGCTGTTCACCTTCATTCACTACTTTATAAGCATAAGCCAATACACGCATGCCCTGCTCAGCCAGTTTCTCTGTTTCATTCAGTATGGCTTCCTTTTCTTTTTGATCGACCAGCGACACTACCGATTCTGTTGCGCCCTTTACAAAAACAAGGTAGCGTGCTTTGTAACGATGTACAGTAGTCATCATTTTACGCTCGCTGTCAAAAGGCAATTCGTGCACGCGTGAAAAATTACTTATATCTCGATCACCTATTTTTTGTTTGCCATACTCCACTAAAGCCAACTCTGTTGCGTCTCCGGTTCGTTCGCCTTTTTCATTCTGGTGCGTATCTTGATTGAGCAGCAACGCCAAGTGAAACAATTGTTCCACGGTGAATTCTTCCTCCGTTTTTTTATCCTTATCCAACAACCAGGATTGCTGGAATGTCATTTTGTTTTGCGTCAAGGTACCCGTCTTATCGGTGCAGATGTAAGTGACAGATCCTAATGTTTCTACCGCAGGAAGTTTTCGAATGAGCGCTTTTTTCTGTACTAATTTTTTCGCACCCAGCGCCAAGGCAATGGTAATGACTGCCGGCAAAGCTTCCGGTATCGCAGCCACAGCTACTGAAATCGCGGTAAGCAGCATTTGCAGGTGATCTTCTCCACGCAAAACACCAATGCCATAAATGGCAGCACAAATAGCCACTATGACAAAAGCCAGTTTCTTACTGAAGTCTGCCATTCTTTTTTGTAAGGGTGTTTGAGATTCAGATTGCTGAAGCATTTTTGCAATCTTGCCCATTTCAGTTTTCATGCCTGTTCCAACAACCAATGCCGTGGCTCTGCCATTGCTAACAATGGTTCCCTTGAAAGCCATATTGAAACGGTCTCCTAACGAAGCATTTTCATTGTCTACTATTTCTGTGTTCTTGTCTACTGCATGTGATTCTCCGGTGAGTGAAGCTTCTTCTATTTTTAAAGCATGTGTTTCCAGTAGCCTTAAGTCGGCCGGTACGATATTACCTGCCTCCAGCAAAACGATGTCCCCAGGAACCAATTGCGTTTCTGGTATCTGTTGTCGTTTCCCACTTCGTAAGACGATAGCGTGAGAGGAAGATAATTTATTCAGTTCTTCAATGGCTTTTTCTGCTCTGTACTCTTGTATAAAACCTACCGCCGCATTGAGTACAATGATAACAACAATCACTAGTGCATCACTGACTTCTCCTACTACAGCAGAAACAATGGCAGCAACAAACAAAATGATAATCATCAGCTCTTTGAATTGAGCCAGGACAATGCGCCAAACCGATTTTTTGTTTTTCTCTTCGAGTTTGTTTTCTCCATGTTCGCGCGTTCTGTTCTCAGCGTCCTTCGCATCTAAACCCTCATCCGATGATGATAATTCCTGTAGTGCTTTTTCTTTGGTAATGGTGTGCCAATTCATAGCTGTTGATTTGATTCCATTTATAGAGCATCCATTGCTTCGAAACAAGGTAGGATGATTTATTGGTTTTACTAATTAATAAAAATTGATTGCGCCGTTTTAAAAAATAATTATGTCACGGATGTGTGGTATCTGAAAAAATGTTGTGGCAATTAATCCATTGTCTGAAGCGGCTCTTTTGACAATTCAAAAAAGAAAGTGGCACCTTGCTCTTCTTTTGCATCGGCCCATATTCTTCCACCATGCTTTTTAATGATGCGATGCACGAAAGACAAGCCTATTCCAACTCCTTCAAATTTTTCCTGCGAATGCAGGCGTTGAAAAATTTTAAATAATTTATCCGCATAATGCATGTCGAATCCTACTCCATTGTCTTTGATACAGTATACGATCGTCTCTTCTTTCTCTTCTGCCCCAATTTCAATGATTGTCTTTTCCTTATACTTAGTATACTTGACAGCATTAGAGATCAAATTGATCCAAACCTGTTTCATCAGCATGCTGTCTGCCGCGGCATCTGGTAAAGGATGAACGATGAATTCAATGTCTCTTATTTTTTCTTCTTCTTTTATAGTCGTTATTAAATCCTTTACCATTTTCGACATAGAAATCTTTTGGTAAACCAACTCTTTTTTACCCATACGGAAAAACTCCAGCAACTCTTTAATAAGTTTTTCCATGTTTTGGGTTTTACTCAACAGCTTGCCCAATAATCTTTTTCCTCCTTCGTCCAATTGATTGGCATAGTCTGCTTCCAACATGTCCGTGTACAATTGAATAGAACGAAGAGGTGCACGCAAATCGTGGGAAATAGAATAGGAAAAAGCTTCCATTTCTTTATTCGCATCTTCTAATTGCTGAGTACGCGACACAACGCGTTGCTCCAGCTCATTATACAATTTTATGTTTTCCAGCGACACTGCCGTAACATCCGCCAGGGATTGCAAAAGCATCACTTCTTCTGCGGTAGCTATGTGTTGGTGGCCCCAATAATTACCTATTGCACCTATAGGATCTATCGTTCGAATAGGTACCATAACCAGACTTTTTACAAAAGTAGGTTTGTAGGCTTCCTGCGGAATACGTGCATCCAATGTGATGTCTTCAATGATGACTTGCTCCCCATGGATAATGGACCAACCGCTAATGCAATCTTTTAGCGGAAAACGATGCTCTTTCCACAAAGGACCAATGGCGTCTTGGTCCGCATAAAAACAATGGTCTCCTTCGCGCAAAATAAATGTTGCACCATCCGCTCCTGTTAATTCTCTTGCTGCCGATCTCACAATGGACATGACGGTATCAAGGTCACGAGCCAAAGAGAGCTCCTGCACAGCAAGGACCAAGCGTTCCATACTATTTTTAGTTTTTGTTTGCACGTTTCAAATGATGGTCCAATCTCGCCTCCGGACAGCGTTCATGAATATAACATAAAAATCTATCGTTCGACCAAGCGTCCCTCTCAAGAACTATTTTTTATTTTGAAAACCGGCTTGCTGTTGTAGAATTTGTTCTACAGTCTTCTTGCCGCATTCTCTATTCCGTACAGAAGAATGATCTGAAAAAGAGATCACCATATTCCCAATCTTATAATTGTCTTCAAATCTTGGAGTTTCAGGTTCTTCACCTGTAAGAGGTATTTGGAAATAAAGTTTCCGCATGTAGTAATCGTCTTTGTGTGCACTAGATCTGGAGTTGTGCAAATTGATTTGACTCAAAATAATTTCTCTTTCACTCACTTTTATCTCACTGAAATTACCCGGACGGTAATCGTCTCCTGATGCACAGTTATACGCTGCGGCTGCAATTTCGTCTGCCATGTTAATGTAGCCAGTCACTACTTCGTCGTGGTACCAGGTATTGTTGGGTTCTTTATGCCAATGCGCATCGTCTATCGCTTTGTTGCTTCTAATTTGTTTTTCCAATGCTTCCTTTTCCGATTCTTCTTGGCAGTATACACTTGTCAAACTCACTTTGTCTCCCTTAATTTCAAAGGTAATCTGAACAGCTATTCGTCCGTCTTCTTCCGGTTCATCTTTTGATG
>JACMQM010000373.1 GCA_014376985.1 Cytophagaceae bacterium
ATTCATGATCGGTAATGCTTCTTAATGTTATCAATTAAAAGTAACCTTGTTTCTTGCGGTCTTCCATAGCCGCTTCAGAGCGTTTGTCATCTGCTCTGGTACCACGCTCTGTCTGACGCGCTGACGCTACTTCCTGGATGATGTCGTCCAGGTTGTCTGCGGTTGATTCTACTGCACCTGTACACGTCATATCTCCAACGGTGCGGAAACGCACGATTCTTTCTTCGTATTTCTCGCCGTTCAACAACGTGATGAAATCAGATTTTGCTAACAATGCACCATCACGAACTACGATTTCTCTTTTGTGTGTAAAGTAGATGTTAGGGATTTCTAACTTTTCGCTGGCGATGTATTGCCATACGTCCATCTCTGTCCAGTTGCTCAATGGGAACACACGAAAATGTTCTCCCGGATTTTTTCTTCCGTTGAACAGGTTCCATAATTCCGGACGTTGGTTTTTAGGATCCCATTGTCCGAATTCATCTCGGTGTGAAAAGAAACGTTCTTTCGCACGTGCTTTTTCTTCGTCTCTTCTTGCTCCGCCAAATGCTGCATCGAATTTGAATTCTTCGAGTGCATCTAACAGTGTTATGGTTTGTAATCCGTTACGGCTAGGGTTAGGACCTTTCTCATCTTGAGCACGACCTGCATCGATAGAATCTTGTACGTAGCGAACAATCAAGTTAGCTCCCAATTTAGCGACCATTTCATCACGGAAATCAATGGCTTCAACAAAGTTGTGTCCCGTGTCGATGTGCATCAAAGGAAAAGGAAACTTTGCCGGAGAAAATGCTTTTTGCGCCAGGCGAACCATAACGATAGAGTCTTTACCTCCAGAGAAAAGCAAAACTGGTTTTTCAAACTGAGCCGCTACTTCGCGCATAATGAAGATCGCTTCTGCTTCCAGTTGTTTAAGGTGTGTGAGATTATAAGATGCCATGTGTGTAGATTTCTTAATGAGTAATGAGTGGTGTCACTGCGCGTAAGATGTTGTCTTTACAGTCGTCCAACGATGTCAAATCGGTACGCACTTCGATGGACGCATGCAAAGGATGTTCAAAAGGAGAATCAATGCCGGTAAAGTTTTTGATTTCACCTTTACGTGCTTTTTGATACAATCCTTTTACATCACGTTGCTCGCATATTTCCAATGGACAGTTGATGAATACTTCGAAATAATCTTTTCCAATGATTTCTTTCGCCATGTTGCGAATTTCTTCTGTAGGGCTAATCAGAGAACAAATGGTGATGGTGCCATTATCTGCAAAGAGCTTGGCTACTTCGGCAGCGCGTCGGATGTTTTCTTTGCGGTCTGCTTCAGAAAAACCTAAGTTGTTATTGATGCCTGTTCTCAGGTTATCACCGTCCAACAACATGGTAAGTTTACCCGCTTGATGTAAATCTCGTTCAAGCGCTTTGGCAATGGTACTTTTACCTGATCCGGAGAGACCTACGAACCACAATACAATACCTTTCTGATGCAGCATGGCTTCTTTTGAAGTCCTTGCTAAAACCTGATCAAATATAGGGTGGATGTTTTCCATGTGTACTTAAGGACTGCAAAAATACAATTTTTCTCTTAATAAACGAATAAAATTTGGCCAAATAGGTTGTTAAAAGATTCATACTGAAAGCCCTCAGCCGAATAAAAGAACGATGTAGAGAGTGGTTTAAAGTAGGATGATCCGGCTCCAGCTGAATCATAGAAACATAATTCTACCAAAGCGCTTTTCTGCCGAATGTTAAATTCTTTTTATTGAGCCCTTTTTCTTCAGAAATCTGTATTTTTGGAGCCTATGAAAACGATGAAACAGGAATTGATTGACATTGCCTTGAAAGCAGGAGAAAAAATCATGGATATATACCTTCATGAGGATTTCCACGAAAGCATAGATTTTAAAGCCGACAATTCTCCTTTGACAAAAGCTGACAAAGCCGCCCATATCGTCATTGACGAAGCCTTGAAAGGTCTTTGGTCTGATATTCCTGTACTTTCAGAAGAAGGCAAACATACCGATTATACGGAACGCAGGGAGTGGACTAAATTCTGGCTGGTTGATCCGCTGGATGGTACCCGCGAGTTCATCAAACGAAACGGTCAATTTACTGTAAACATTGCCTTGATTGAAAATGGTTATCCAGTATTAGGACTGGTCTATGTACCGGTTCAAAAGGTTTTGTATTGGGGAGACGCTGATGGTGCTTCAAAGATTATAGACGGAAAAGAAACTCCTATTCACGTCAAAGAGACAGGCAAAAGCATTATTGCTGTAGGCAGCCGTTCTCACAGCTCGCAGGAAGAAGCTGATGTGATGGCAAAATACAAAGTGGAAGAGACATTAGCGGTGGGGAGTTCTTTGAAATTTTGCATGGTAGCAGATGCTTCAGCGGATTTGTATTACCGCCATGGTCCTACTATGGAATGGGATACAGCCGCGGGACAAGCCGTCGTGGAAGCCGCAGGAGGTAAAGTATTGCTGCCTGATGGGAAGCGTTTTCGTTACAACAAAGAAAATTTATTGAACAGTTCTTTCTACTGTTTGGGACAACTCTCTTTTCTAAATTAATGGAACAGCAAGAGCCTCAGCTTATTTTGTGTGAGGACGGGTCACATACTATTTTTTTACCGGCACTCAATGAAACGTATCATTCTACACGCGGAGCGATACCTGAATCAATCCATGTATACCTAAAGAATGGTTATTTCGAAACCCTAAAACCGGGTTTGTTGAAGGTGCTTGAAATCGGTTATGGTACTGGGCTGAATGCGCTGCTTACCGCTATAGAAGCGGAAAGCAGAGGTCAACAAACAGAGTACCACAGCTTAGAACCTTATCCTTTATCAAAAGACATTTGGTCTGCATTGAATTATGGACAACTGCTTGTGCAGGAATCGTTGTGGAGTCAACTCAATGAAGCGGTGTGGAATGAAAAACAAATACTCACCAAGTATTTTAATTTACTGAAAGAGAAAGTAAAGCTAGAAGATGTACAGTTGCCGGATGAATACTATGATGTCGTTTACTTTGATGGTTTTGCTCCCAGAAAACAGGCAGAACTTTGGGGTGTCAATAATTTGAAAAAGTTGTATCAATCCATGAAACCAGGCGCACGATTAGTAACTTATACCGCGAAAGCGCAAGTGCGAAGAGACCTGATAACCGTGGGATTTGAAGCAGGGGTAGTTAAAGGACCGCCGGGGAAGAAGGATATGATCCTGGCGATTAAAAAAGAGATCTGAAATCTGAGATCAGAAATCTGATAAAAAGGAAAATGTGTTTCAGATCTCACGTTAGCTTTTTGCCAAAGGGAAATATAGCGTGAATGTAGTGCCTCTTCCCAACTCACTGGACACGTCCATGCGTCCTCCATTTTTATCCATAAACTCTTTGCTCAATACCAAGCCCAGGCCTGTACCTTTTTCATGCAAAGTGCCTAATGATTTTTTACGTCTGTCGATATTGAAAATATTTTCCAATGCTTCAGAACTCATGCCTACACCGGTATCACTGACGGTAATCTTTAATTGTGAGTTGGATACTTTGCTCGTTACATGAATGCTGCCTTTGTGATCCGTAAACTTCACCGCGTTGTGAATGATGTTTCGCAAGACGAAATTGAGCATGTTCACATCGCCATAAAGTTTGACTTCACAATTATCAGTCGGCGCTTTCAACACGATCAGTTTTTTCTCGGCGATCGGCTGATAGATTTGAATATTTGACTCGATGAAATCGGTGCATTGTATTTCCTGTGGATGAAACTCCATCAAACCACTTTGACTCATTGCCCACTTCAATAAATTGTCGAGCAATTGATTCAGGTTGCCTAAAGAAGCATTCATTTTTTTACCAAGATCAGCTATCTCCGCTAATGTAAAGGCGTCGGGATTAGTTGCCAGGAGCTCTGTGAATCCTTTGATAGATGCTATCGGACTTTTTAAATCGTGCGCCACAATGGAGAATAGCTTGTCTTTTGCAGCATTTGTCTTTTCCAAAAATTCCTGACTTTGGGAAAGATCTACATTCGTTTTGATCAACGATGAATTTTCTTTTTGCAGGTTTTCCGATACACGTTTTTTGTTTTGGTATTTTTTAAACAAGAAAATAATAACTAAAGAAGTCAATACAAAAGCCAGAATCATACTGATCAGCAATTGATCATTTTTCTTATCCAGTATGGTAGACAACTCTGCTCTCTTGTGTGAAAGCATCAATTCCTGTTCGTTGATCTTCAGATTGAGTTGAGAAGTGGCGGCAGCTACAGCAGCTTTTTTATCTTCTAAGTAAATCGAATCTTTCATCAGGATGTAAGAATCGTACATGTCCAATGCTTCCTTGTAATCTTTTTTGATGCTCAGAATCTGAGACATGCCTTTGTAACTCTCCATCATAGAAAGCTTGTAATTATATTGCTGACTGATTTCTAAGGAACGAAGAAATGATTTCTCGGCATCTTCGTAGCGCTTCAAGTTCAATTGTACATGACCCAATGAAGCAAGGCTAGAAGCTAAGCCTTCGTAATCTTCATTGCTCTCAAAAATAACCAGAGAGTTTTCCAGTAAATTCAATGCTTTTCTAAAATCACCGATGTCATCGTAAGCTTTTCCTAAGTCTGCAAGGCCTTTGGCTGATTCCTTCTTATTGCTGTTGACAACAGTAGGGTTTTCAAATGTCTTGGAAGCCTTGATTAAACTTTCCTTTGATTCTTCTACACGACCCGTCTTATAGTAAGTATTACCAATATTTACGTGTGTATTAGCCACTTCTACCTGATCTCCGAGGTCTTCGTAAAACTTAAGGGCCTGGTTATAATAACTGATGGATTTGTCAAATTTTTTCAAATATTGACAGATATGTCCCGCCTGATTGTAAAGGTTTGCGGTACGTTTCTTCTGATGCGTATGATCGTTGTAGTGGATGGCCTGCGTGATACTTTCCAATGCATTGTCGTATTTTTCCTCTTCTACCTGCACGTTGGATAAGTGCTCATAGATGACACTGGTCAGGGAATCATATCCTTCGTCAATGGAAAGTTGAAGGACTTTTCTCAGGACGTTCTTTTTTTTGCCGGCCTCTTTGTAAGCAATTATTAGATCCTGTTTCTCGGAGGCTGTGATGGGCGCAATCTGTTCGGTGTCGTCTTTAGGTTTTTTTTTCAAAAAGCTTTGTGCCGTTCCTATAGTAGTAAGACCGAGAGTCAAAAACACACAAAACAACAACAACCGCATAAGCTAAATATTCACCCCTTTTTTTGTACTTAAGGATATACGAATATGATTTAATAAAGATTTGTCTCAGCGACTAAGATACCGTAAAGTTTTGATTTTCTGCAAATTCCTTCGCGAAGTAACTGATAATGATCTTCGCTCCGGCCCTTTTTATGGCCAAAAGACTCTCATCTCTTACTTTATCATTGTCCAGCCAACCCTTCAAAGCGGCTGCTTTGATCATGGAATATTCGCCACTTACTTGGTAGGCTGCGATGGGTATATCAAATTCATCGTAGAGTGTCTTGATAATATCTAAATAAGCGCCGGCAGGCTTGACCATCAGCATGTCTGCTCCTTCTGCAAAATCTAATTCACCTTCCAGCAAGGCTTCCGTACTGTTGGCAGGATCCATTTGATACGTTTTCTTATCGCCTGATTTCGGCGCAGACTCCAGGGCATCACGGAAAGGACCGTAGAAAGCGCTGGCATATTTGGCTGTATAAGACATGATGGAAACACGTTCGAAACCATGTTGATCCAATGCGTCGCGCAAATATCCGACTCTGCCGTCCATCATTTCTGATGGTCCGATGATATCGGCACCTGCTATCGCCTGTGCGATGGCCATCTTGGCTAATACTTCCAGTGTTTCATCGTTCAATATTTCTCCGTCCTGTACAATACCGTCATGGCCATCAGAACTGTATGGATCCATTGCCACATCCGTAATCAGGCAACATGCCGGATAAGCAGACTTGATGGCTCTGATGGTTTGGATATAAGTACTATTAGGGTTGTAGCTTTCCGTTGCCAGCGAATCTTTAATAGATTCACTGACATGAGGAAAGAGTATAAATGTTTTCAATCCCAGTGCTATGCAATCGCCCACTTCTTTTACGATGAGGTCTTTGGACAACCTAAAAATACCAGGCATAGAGGAAACCTCGTGGCGAATGTTTTGTCCATTGGTCACGAAGAGTGGGAATACCAGGTCGTTTACACTGACTTGATGTTCGCGTACCAGTGAACGAATGGTTTCTGACTTTCTATTTCTTCTAGGTCTTCTCATGGAGAAAGATGTTTTTATTGGATTGAAGAATGAATGAGTATTTAAATTTAGTATTGTTATATAAGTAAAGAGAAGTGAATTAGGGCGTGCCCCTGCGGGTCGGGCTATCCGATCCAAGTCCTCGCTCGGAGCGATCTCCAGATCACAACGCTACCAATTGGCTCGCTGTGGGCTTTCCACTTCTATCCCTCACGCAACATACCAAAGACTCAATTATCCTATCCATTCTACTTATTCAAATGACTGTATGGTCTGCTCAATGATGTCGCAGCATTCGTTGATTTGCGCTTCTGTAATGACCAATGGAGGCGCAAAGCGAATGATGTCACCGTGTGTAGGCTTGGCCAGTAAACCGTTTTCCTTTAGGCGAACGCAAACGTCCCATGCAGTCTTGCCGTCTTTTGTCGGTTTGATCACGATGGCATTTAACAATCCTTTGCCTCTTACGAGCGTGACAAGGCTGCTTTTGCCTACGAGTGTCTGCATCCGGCTACGGAAAACTTTTCCAAGCTTATCTGCATTTTCGGCCAGCTTTTCATTCTTCACTACTTCCAGTGCAGCGACAGCGACAGCGCAAGCCATAGGATTTCCGCCAAAGGTAGAACCGTGTTCACCTGGTTTTATTGTCAACATGATTTCGTCGCTGGTCAACACCACAGAAACAGGGTAGGTGCCACCCGACAAGGCTTTGCCCAATATGAGCATATCTGGATGCACACCTTCATGATCAGAAGCCAATAATTTTCCTGTACGTCCTATACCTGTTTGGATTTCATCCATCATCAGTATGACGTTGTGTTTCTTGCATAAATCCTGAGCAGCTTTTAAGTAGCCTTCCTGAGGCACATAAACGCCTGCCTCTCCTTGTATAGGCTCAATCCAAAGCCCGCACACATTTGGATTTTGCAACGCTTCTTCTAAAGCGCTTATGTTATCGTAAGGTATAATGTGATAACCTGGCATAAAGGGCCCAAAGTTATTGCGCGAATCGGGATCAGTAGAAGCTGAAATAATACCCAGTGTACGTCCATGGAAATTTCGCTCTACCGCAACAATTACTGCTCTGTCAGTGGGTATGCCTTTTTTTGTATAGCCCCATTTTCTAGCCAACTTAATCGCTGTTTCATTGGCTTCTGCACCGGAGTTCATCATTAATACTTTATCGTAACCAAAATACTCACACAAGTATTTTTCCGCCACACCCAGTTTATCGTTGTGAAAAGCTCTGGAAGTAAGCGTCAATGTTTGCGCCTGGTCTATCAATGCCTTGATGATGGCAGGGTGACAGTGACCTTGATTGACAGCACTATAGGCTGACAAGAAATCAAAATAACGTTTGCCTTCCACGTCCCATACAAATACTCCTTCTCCTTTTGCCAATACAACCGGCAAAGGATGGTAGTTATGCGCTCCATATCTTTCTTCTAAGGCAATGTTTTTTTCCGTGGCATTCAAAGTGTCAATCATTTTCGTATTTGTATAAATTAAAAGCCTAAAAGGGGTAATTTAAGTTCAATTTACTAAAAAAATTAAGGCTGAGTGAATTTTGGGGCTCTTAAATACAAGATTATAAGCAAATTCCCTTTTTATAGGAGCTTAGCTTTACTGGGAAGAAATCTTAAAAATAAAGGGTATATGTTTGCGAATTGTATTTTCTTTGATGATATTTGCAACCCATTAATTTATTTTGGAATACATTAATCGCTAAGAAGATCATGGCAAGAGTTTGTCAATTAACAGGAAAAAGAACAAGAGTA
>JACMQM010000374.1 GCA_014376985.1 Cytophagaceae bacterium
CTCTTGTATGCGTTTGCTTATACTCCATTAAAAACAAAAAGCCCGATTGCGGTTTTTGTTGGAGCAATACCAGGCGCTTTACCGCCCATGATCGGCTGGGTAGCAGCTACCGGACATTACGGCTGGGAACCGGGTATTTTATTTGCCATTCAATTTTTTTGGCAATTTCCACATTTCTGGGCCATCGCTTGGGTGCTGGATGAAGACTATAAAAAAGCCGGAATAAAACTTTTGCCCTCTGCCGGCGGAAGAGATATGAAGACGGCATTCAACATTATGATCTATACTTTGTTATTAA
Source organism: Cytophagaceae bacterium (assembly GCA_014376985.1). Taxonomy (GTDB): domain Bacteria; phylum Bacteroidota; class Bacteroidia; order Cytophagales; family Cytophagaceae; genus JACMQM01. The sequence goes on from JACMQM010000374.1 coordinate 299, forward strand.
TACCGTTGGGCTTTATGCCTTACCTCATGGGTATGACAGGGATTAATTCGGCACTGATCGCTATGGTAGCAGGCATATTGTTTTTGGCGCAAACCTTTTACTTAATGCGTGAAGGCACGAACAAGGCCGCTAAGTTGATCATGTTCGGATCGTTCCTGTATTTGCCGGTGGTGCAAATTGCTTATTTACTGGATAAAATTTAAACGTTATGAATCAGACATCAGATCAAAACCTGTCCAATTATTCAAGACCAGAGGTCATTAACTCCAAGAAAATGATTCTTTGGTTGTTTATTGTCACTATCGTCATGTTATTCGCGGCTTTCACCAGTGCCTACATTGTGCGTAAGGCAGATGGGGAATGGTTGTTATTTTCTTTGCCCGCTGTTTTTGCATACAGTACTGGTATCATTATGCTCAGCAGTGTGACCATGCAATGGGCTTACCGTTTGTTGAAAAAAGATCAAGTACAAAAAGCGAAAGTTTTTGTTGGCCTTACCTTTCTATTGGGTTTTGCTTTTTTGTGCGTGCAATATGTTGGCTTGTTTGATGTATTGGTAAGCATGAATGTGTTTTTAGGCGGAGAAAGCAGCAATCCTGCAGGATCTTTTGTGTACATTTTACTCGGAGTACATGCTTTCCATTTGGTTACGGGATTGATATACATATTGATAGTGCTCTCTATGCTTTTCAAAGGTCAAATTACAAAAGAAAAATCACTACAATTTGAGCTGTGCACCACATATTGGCACTTCTTAGATTTGCTTTGGATATATTTGTTTGTATTTTTACTGGTCAATAATTAACTCGTAACAACTAACTATTTTATATGGCAACTGCTGCAATAGAAAAAGACAATAAAAACTTATGGGCTGGTGGGGTTGAACCCATGAAAGTCAGTTATGGCAAACTCATGATGTGGTTTTTCCTTTTGTCCGATGCACTTTCTTTTTCTGGCTTATTGATCACTTACGGAATGATTCGATATAGCCACAGTGCTTATGAAGGTCTCATCGACAAATTTGTTTTTTCTGATACCTATTGGCCAGTGCCTGAAAAAGTATTCACCCACATACCTTTTACTCATACTCCTTTTCCTTTAGTCTTCGTAGGGATCATGACATTCATTTTGATCATGAGTTCTGTAACCATGGTATTGGCGGTAGAAGCGGGTCATAGAAACGATAGAAATGATGTGCAAAAATGGATGCTGTGGACCATTCTTGGTGGTATGGCATTCGTAGGTTGTCAAGCCTGGGAATGGACTGTTTTTATCAACGGTTCTGAAACCGGTAGAATGTTATACGACGGTTCTATCTTTCATGGTGCTAATTTAAGAGCCAACGAATACGGGCCAGTTCCTTTCGCTGATTTGTTTTTCTTTATTACAGGCTTTCACGGCACACACGTAACATCAGGTATTATTATCAACATTATTGTGTTTTATAATGTCGCCATTGGTACTTACGAGAAAATAGGTCATTACGAAATGGTGGAGAAGGTTGGTTTGTACTGGCACTTTGTAGACCTTGTTTGGGTATTTGTATTTACTTTCTTTTACTTGGTTTAATCTTTCTAAGACTTAACAGCTAACTATATGTCACACACACACCACGACAGCGCTCCTGCGTTACATGTTCATCCAAAAGATCCTGCAAAGATCCGTAAAGTATGGATGACAGCTGGTATTCTGGCGTTCTTCACAGCGGTCGAATTCGTTTGCGCATTTACTATGCACAGAGGTCCCTTGTTGACGTCTATCTTTGTTCTTCTTACGTTTGTGAAAACCTTTTACATAGTAGGAGAATTCATGCACTTAAAATACGAAAGAAAAGTATTGATCTGGTCTATTGTATTGCCTGTAATGTTTATCATTTGGCTCATCGTAGCCTTATTGATGCAAGGTGATTACATCTTCGTAGAACGCGCAGCTATCTTTAATTAAAACTATGAAATACTCTTTAAGAATCGGCCTGCTATCTCTCATCATAGTAGTGCCGATTTTTGTTATAGCCTTCTTTAACTTATTCGGCGAGAATCATCATCGCCTCTTTATTTTTCAACCCATTGATTCGGTCGAGACGAAACAGGGTTATCATGTCACTAAAGCATACACTGTACCTTCTTTTCAATTGACCAATGAAGAAGGCAAACCTTTTTCTTCTGAGCGTTTAAAAGGAAAAGTTTACGTTGCCAATTTTATTTTCACACGCTGCGAAGGACAATGCAAAGACATGTCCAATCAACTGATCAGAGTACAAGAAGCCTTTAAGAACAAAAAAGAGTTTTCGATTGTTTCCTTTACAGTAGATCCTGAACACGATACAGCAAGTGTGTTAAAAGAATATGCCGATGCACACCAGGCTATTCCTGGAAAGTGGGTATTCCTGACAGGAAAGAAAGAATACATTTATAATTTAGGACAAACCGGTTTCTTTGTTTCTACTATGGAAGAAAAAGATAAACCCTTAAGTTTTCTTCACAGTGAAAAATTCATTCTGGTTGATCAACGCGGTTGGATCAGGGGATTTTATGATGGTACCGATCAAAAAGAAGTAGATCGATTGATAACAGAAATAAAGGTGTTGGAAAACATAGATAAGAATGGAAATTAAATGGGTTTCTCGTAAGTTGGTAAATGCGGTATCTATTGCTATTCCTTTGGTGGTAGCATTGTTGCTGGGCATTAGAGTGAAGTTTGATCTGGGAGTATGGACAAAGTATTTGCCTCATTTAAACGCCGTGCTTAATTCGGCTACTGCAATATTATTAGTGGCCGGATGGTTTGCCATTAAAAATAATAAAAGAGAATTGCACAGAAGGCTGATGACAATGGCTTTCTATTGCGGGTCGGTTTTCCTAGTCACCTACGTACTGTATCATTTCTCTAATCAATCGACTCACTTTGGTGGAGAAGGAATCATCAAGAATGTATACTATACTTTGCTCATATCGCACATTACGTTAGCGGCTATCGTTGTTTACTTTGTATTGATGGCGATGTATTTTGCATTAAATGGTGAGTTTGAAGAGCACAAGCGCATTGTAAAATGGGGACATCCCATTTGGTTGTATGTCTCTATAACAGGTGTCATCGTATACCTGATGATCAGCCCTTATTATGTCTATTAAATAAAGTCAGAGCTAGCTATGAAAAGAACTTCCTTATTGATCGCTGCTGCCATTGTATTGATTGTGATGGCATCTTCTGCTGATTTGGCTGCGCAATGCGCCATGTGCAAAGCAACAGTAACAGAGAATGTCATTTCCGGTAAAGGTAAAGGACAAGGCTTGAATTCTGGTATTTTATATTTGATGGCATTCCCTTATATCATTGCTTCTATTATAGGCTATTTTTGGTACAGAGCTTATAAGAAGAAACAAAAAACTTCGCTTTCTAAATAGGAACGAGCTAGGAGGGACGAGCTAGAAAAAAACACTCTCTTAGTTTATCTCTACTGGCTCCTAGCTCGTTCCTCCTAGCTTATTCTCTGGGATTTTCGTAAATTAAAACAAAAACGGGCTTTGCAGAATAGGAAACAATTTTTGTGGACATGCTTAATGTTCACTGGTGTTATTTTTTTGATTGCTTCAGGAGCTCTATGGCATCCTCATATATCACTCTTCAAACAGGATCCAGCGAAAAAAGTCCAGCAAAAAGTGCATGCTCAACTCTATAAACTTCAGCACGTCAATGATAAAGTTGCCAAGTATATCCAGTCGAAAGGAGAAGAAGGCAAGACTTATTTTTATGAAATAGCGCAAGAGGTAGAAGGGCAGTGGGTTTGTGTATATAAGAATAAAGAACTGGTCTATTGGTCAACCTATCAATACGTACCTTATTGGAAAAACATTGAGCATGTAAATCGTGCCGGTGTTATTTCAGATGCCAAAGGAAAATACCTTACCTACAGAACACACTGGAATAAAGATGATGCACATTACGATGTGGTGTCTGTGTATCCCCTTTACAGAGAGTATCCCATTGAGAACAACTATTTGAAATCCGGAACTGATCCCGCTATTTTTGACAGTGATCAGGGGCGTATAGTAATTGATCCGACAAGTGGCTTTGTGAATATTGAAGACAAAGAAGGAGAGTTTTTATTCGCCTATGAATTGGAGCAAAGTAATAAAGTGCAAACCTCGGTATTGGTTTCGCTTTTATTGGTCAGTGTCATGGCTTATTTCTTCTTTTTATTTGTTGGTGTCAGAAAATGGTATTTGGAGGGAAAATCATATGCCATCGAGCGATCGTTTTTAATTTTATTGTGTTTGGGTGTAGGCTACAAACTGCTTATCTATTGCCTGGCTAGAATATCTTTACTGGATGGATTATTTTTGTTTGATCCCTCTTACTTTGCGTACTCTATTTTATCTCCGTCTATCGGCGATTTTTTTGTCAATACACTTTTTGGAACACTCATCTGCTCTTTTATTTATAAGTACTATGCTTCCTTTGTTTGGGTGAAGGAAGCATTGCTGTTGCATGAAAATGTACGGTACAGTGTAGTGTGTATCCTAGTGATCATAAGCTTTGGTATGTTTATAGAGGTTTACTACATCCTAGATATACTGCAGCGGCATTCTCAATCAGTATTGGATATCACGGCTAGTGTAGAATTTGATTGGTTGCGAGTATTGTGTGTAGTGATTGTTTTACTGATAGGTCTAAGTTATTATTATATCAACCATACTGTTATTCGTTTATCGGTTCAACTGTTATCGATAAAAAGCATTGTGATCATCACTAGCGGCATTAGCCTGATGCTGTCGGTGATACTCTGGTTTACTTATGACTCCGCTTGTATTCTGCCTTTGATTCATTGGCTTTTGCTTGTGATCATGTTGTATACGGGCTATGTGAAAGAGGTCTCGCTGATGCGCTATCAGGCCTATCTGTATTTTTTCTTTTATGCCGTTGAGATTGCAGCCGTATTATCTTTTGCTGTACAAGGATATTATGTCGAGAAACTCAATAGAGATAAAGAGAAGTATTACTATCAGCTCTTTGTTGACAATGATATCCAAGGTGAATATTTACTGCATGACGCTTTAGACAATATTGCGAAAGACGGATACTTAAAAAACGTATTGTTATCACCCTTTGGTGATAAGGAAGAGCAGGTAGAGCGTAAGATTCGTAAGATTCACTTGTCTAATTATTTTGACAAGTTTGATATCAATGTTTTTTTATTTGATGCCAATCAAAAGAATTATGTCGATACAACAGGTAAGAATGACCTGAAACGTTTTCAGCAAATTTTTTTCATTAGAAAAAACAAAACACAATTTTCAAATATTTACTTGGTAGAAGAAGCCTCTACTTCAGAAGCGAAGAAGTATTATTGCTACCAGCCAATTGCCTATGGAAAAACAATTGTAGGTTATGTAGTCATCGAATTAAAGTACAAGAAAATCCAACCCAATAGTGTTTACCCTGAACTTTTAGTTGATCGCAAGTACAAGAAAAATATACCGGAAGGAGAGTACAACTACGCGGTATACAAAGACGATAAGCTGATTTATTCCAGTGGCGTACTCAATTATTACAGTACTTTAAATAAAGAGGACAGAGCACAACTAAATCTGAATTGGGCCGGTATTTTTAAAGGTGATTTTCACCATTGGGCAAAGAAAAATGAATCAGGTCAGCTGATCATTATTTCGTCGGAAGCTTCCCGCTTTTATGTATTGATAACAAATTTTTCATTCTTCTTTATTATCAATGTTTTCATCTTATTGATGCTGGTATTGGTCAACTTGATTCTGTTTCGTTTTTCCAAGAAATCAGTAAGCTATGCTTCGCGTATTCAAGTCTATATCAACATAGCCTTCTTCCTGCCGCTCTCCATCATGAGCATCGTGTCACTGAGTGTGATTACCAATAACTACCTGGATGTTTTGAATAAGAAAATTACAGGTACAGCGGAAGATATTTCCGTGTTGGTAGCCGGTATCCTCGATCAGAACAAAGGGAAAACAATTGGCTGGGCGCATACACAAGATAAGATTACCGACTTGTCGCGTTACTCCGAAGTTGACTTAAACGTGTACACGAACAAAGGACTTTTGTATTATTCCAATCAACAGGATATTTATAAAAAGGAAATTGTATCGCGTCAATTGAATCCCGAAGCTTATTCCGCCATCCTGGAACAGCGTAATCAGGCCATCCTATTGAATGAGAACATTGGTAAACTCGATTTCAAAATGGTCTACACCGCCATTCGCTCTCAGGAAAGTGGATTGATCTATGGCGTGTTGAGTGTTCCCTTTTTTGAGTCGAAGAATGAATTGGATATACAGTTGATCCAGGTGTTGAACACGATCATGAATTTGTTTTCGTTCACCTTTATCGTTTTATTGATCTTGTCTTATTTTGCTTCTCGTTACCTGACGTATCCTTTACACATGATTACCAATAAGCTCAGTCGGATTTCTTTAACGGCTGAAAACGAACCCTTGCAATGGACAGGGGATGATGAAATTGGTCAGTTGATTTCGCAATACAACAGCATGTTGAAAGTGCTGGAAGAGAATAAAAAAATGCTGTCTCGTACAGAGAAGGAGTCCGCCTGGCGTGAAATGGCCAAGCAGGTAGCACATGAGATCAAGAATCCTTTGACTCCGATGAAACTGAGTCTTCAACATTTAATTCGAAGAATTGACGATGAGAAAAATCTCCCTTTGTCGCATAAAGAAGGTTTGATGAATACGATTCATTCCTTGCTTTCTCAGATTGACAATTTAAGTGACATCGCAGGATCATTTTCTGCCTTTGCCAAATTACCAGAACCTATCATGGAATCCTTTGATCTCACGGCATTGGTCAAAGATATCTCCATGTTCTATGCTTCATCCAGTCCATTGACTTTGGATATGCAGCACAAGCAACCACTTTTTATTAAGGGAGATCAGGGTTGGATGCACAACGTCCTGAATAATTTGATTATTAATGCTTACCAGTCTATTCCTGCCCAGCAGAAGGCGGAAGTGACATTGGGATACACC
>JACMQM010000375.1 GCA_014376985.1 Cytophagaceae bacterium
AACGTTTGTGTATACGCTATGTAGCGGGTATATTTTTATGTCAGTTGATATACGCTGTCTTGAAAATTTAGTAAGAAAATTTGGCAAGTTCTTCATAACCAGATCGCGTAATTTCAATTGGTAAGAATAGTTATAAATTTAGAATATTGGTTTGTCAATGTATTACTATGTTTTAGGTACAGGCATTAAGATGCGTGATCTTTGCATTAGTGATCCATTGTTTGAATTCTTCCGGCATACACAAAGTTCAAATAACCACTTTATTCCGTTTGGCAAACAAACAAGTGGCGAAAGCCCGACCCCGCCAGCTCAGCTTTTATAGGTGAGGGAATGCCCTCATCATACATATCTCCCATGAAATCCTCAACCAACCAACCCCTAAGTACTTATTTGTTATAAATCCAAACTATCCAACGGGCTCTTTATGTGTTCCATACCCTTTCGAGTAATGTGCGTGTAGATTTCTGTAGTCTTGCTTGATGAATGCCCTAATAAAACTTGTATATAGCGAAGGTCCGTTCCGTTTTCTAAAAGGTGCGTAGCGAAACTGTGCCTTAATGTATGCAAAGATGCCTTCTTTTTTATGCTTGCTTTAACACAGGCCTTTTGAAAAATTTCTTGCACACTTCTTGCCGCATAAGCCCCTCCCATTTGCCCCTCAAAAAGATATTCCCTGGGCTTGTACATCAAAAAGTAATCTCTTAAATATACCAATACTTTTTCTGAAAGTAAAGTCATTCTGTCCTTTTGTCCTTTGGCTGATTTGACGTGAATAAGCATGCGTTTGGAGTCTATATCGGCAATCTTTAAATGAATCAATTCACTGATGCGAAGACCAGCGGAGTATAACATCAAAATCATGCATTTGTGCTTCAAATTTTCAATTTGACTGATGATCCTTTTTACCTCTTCCACGTTTAGTACCGAAGGCAGTTTCTGCTCTTTGAAGGGGCGATCGATGTAGTAAAACTTACGTTCTTTGCCCAGCACTTGCTCGTAATAAAATTTGATGGCATTGATCATTTGATTTTGATAAGAAGACGACACCTTTTTGTCTTCCACAAGGTATAGCATGTATTGCTTGATTTGATCTTCTGAAATATCCAATAGCTCCACGGTAGAATAATGATTGATAAACTCTTTGAAACAATTCATATAAGTTTTCATCGTGCTGGGGCTGTATCGTTTTATAGTGAGTTTTTCTCGATAGGAAGAAGGACATTCTCTAAATTTTGGCGTAAAGGATATAGACGGTTTTACTTTTGCAATTTCTTGCTCGTAAGTAATTTGAAAATGATGTTCTTTGAAATGTGTTTGCAGGTCTCGCAATATCACTTCAGAGTGAGGCAGTACCCAACATTGTTTTTTTTTGTGCCAACGCAAGTAGGGAAGTGTATGTAAAAACTGAATATGCTCTTTTGTATAGCGCAACTGAACGTGTAATTCGCCTCCTGCTGTTTGTAATATATGCATCTCATGATGTTTCATGCGCACGTTAAGTTTGGGCTCATGAGCAGGAGGTGAATTTCTTATTACTAATTTGTCACGAAAAAAACTTTGCAACAGCTGGGTTGTTTTTACATGGTAGGGAAGAACCCAGGCGCAGTATTGTTTAGAGAAAATCACGTAGGGCAAAACTTTTAAAAAGGAGACAGACTCTTCTTTTTTTCTGATATATACAAACATACGCCTCCCTTGATGCCATACATGACAGCAGTCATCTTTTGGAATCAATAGTGGAGAGGGCGCAAATTCGTGTTGGCTAGAAGTTCCTTGGGCAACGGCTGCGGGAGCTTTGATGAGCGAAGGGAAAATTTCCAGCAGCTTTGTATAAGCCATTTTATCGTAAGGAAGTAACCAGGCTCGATGCGTTTTGCTCCAGCGAGATCCTTCAATACTTTTTATACGATCACTAAGGTGTTGATCAAATGGAAAAGTAATTTTGATGCGTTTTTCTCCACGGTGTTGTACCGCTGCAACAGTTGGTTCCATAAAAATAAAAAATATAAACGGTTAAAAATGGTTTGTCTGTAAAAGTGAATCAAGTCGTTGACCACATGATTTCACCTAACGTGTCAACTGCTCTTTCATTTCTATAACAGTTATTCTTCTTTTAATACTTGAATATCGGCAATCAATTGTTGAATGTCAAGTTGCAAGGTCGCGTTATAGATTCCTCTAATGTGCTTTTGACGGTCTACAAGAAGAACATGTTCTGTATGCAAAAAATCGCTGCTGTCTTTGGTAAAACCTATTTGTTCTTCCGCGAAGTAAGATGTTCTGGCAAGATTGTAAATATCATTCTTTTTACCGGTGAGCAAATGCCAGTTGTCTGCATGAATATGATGAGAAACCCCATAGCTATTTAGCTTTGACACACTATCTATCCATGGTGTTACACTATAGGAAAGCAATACAATAGAAGTGTCGTGAAGGAAAGTGCGTTGAACCTTTGAAAGATGATCCGTCATAACAGGACAAATACTGCCGCAACTGGTGAAGAAAAAATTAGCTACATGAATTTTTCCTTCGATGTTCTTTTGTGTAATAGTTTTCCCTTCCTGATCGGTAAAAGAAAAGTCATCGATTGTATGTGTAATTTCCTTTTCTGCGCCTTGCTGAGACAGGAAGAGCGGTGTAAAGTCAGGTGTATTATAATAAGGCAAGCTTTTTGATTCAGGTTTACATTGCAAGAATATAAGTAGACTAAAACCAATCGCAATGCTATTTCTTAAAAAGGCTATCTGATACATTGACACAATTTTTTGTTCCTAATAACCCATAACGGCGACCGTTTGTGATGATGTAATTCGCTTTTATTTTTCCATCGTCATACCACAATACTTGTCGTCCTTCCTCTTGTCCGTTGCGGTAATGGAAATCTTTTATCAAAAGGCCTTCGTGATTCCAAGCTTTAAAGGTTCCTTCATAGGCATCTTTGGAAATGCCGAATTGATATTGGGGCTTTCCGTTTTCCCACCAACCTATATGCAAGCCTTCTTTCACACCGGCAATATAAAATCGTTCTTCCTGCAATTGTTTATTTTCATACCACCTTTTACAAATCCCTTCTTTTAAACCGTTGAGATAAGACTCTAACAACACCGTATCTCTCCCAGGACTGAGACCATAGAGATTACCGGAAAACTTTTTATCCTCGTAGAATAAAGTGTCCTGGCGAATCGAGAAATTGGAATCGGTAACAGATATAAAGAGAGCCGGTACTTCTTGTGACCGGCTCTCTATTTTATATCCCTGTGTTTGTTGACAAGAATATAAAAGAGAAAATAAAACGATAAATAATGAAAGACGCATTACTGACTCACTGTTCCTGCTGTTCCGTAGAAGCCACTACCATTGATGTAAGGATCGGAATCGGTAATGTGGTAATGGTAAATGCCATCCGGATAATCTGAAGTCACGTGGGTATGTCCGTGGTAAGCATCAAGCGTAACGGTGTCTACTGCATTACCTGTTTCTTCCTGAGGTCCGTATACCGGGAATCCATCCAATAAGAAACCCAGCAAAGCATACTTGGTCTTTTTAATGGTAGTCAGGTAAAGTGGTTCTACATGGTAATGATAATCTCCGCCTGGAGCAGGGTGTCCATAGTATTTATCAAAGGAAACTACTTCATTGGTCAGCGGTTGGCTAGGCCCCGCGTATTGATTGAAGAACGGAACACCATTGAGCGAAACACCAATAGGCCCAAGCGGTGTAGCGCTGTGCGTAGCTGCTACCTGAGGATTTAGAGGAATTTTAAAGGTGTAACTTTTAGCCGCAATGCTATTGGGGTTTTTGGAAAAGGTATTGCCTCCAAAGGTTGTTCCACTGAAAGCCTCGTAAAGATTATTGTTTGTAGGATAATAGACACTCACATGATCCGGTTGCCCATTGCTTTTAATGGTGATGTAAGTGCCGTCTGAAGTGATGCTTGTAGCGCCGTAAATTTTTTGATAAATGGCTGGCACAGGCTTACTGGAAGTTGGAGTAACAGCAGCGTCTTCTGATTTTTTGCAGCTACTCAAGGCAGCAATGACAAGGGTGACAGCAAGTAGTCTTTTCATGATTCAATTTTATTGAGGTGAATAAAATATAATCCCCATGAGCTAATTTACGGCTTAACGGTAAATAGGTTGGCAAATTGTGATCGTTGGAAGACTAAAATAGGAAGTTAACTGAATGTCAGGTCGAGCAAACTGAGAACGAAAGAATGCTACTCTGATTTGCGTTAGGGATTGAGCCATTGTCTGAGCTCTCCCGCCACTGCTAAGATAGTTATGATGTGTTAGGGTTGATTAGCGGGAAGCGAGTGGCGAAAGCCCGACCCGCAGGGAACGCCCAGGTGAAAGAACATAGTAATAGAAAAAACACCGGCCTTGATGATCCAAGGCCGGTGTAAAAGAGTCATCGTCCGAAAAGCAGACTAATGATAATAGCAATCAAACAATTGATTACTATTTTATAAAGGTCTGTCAAATCTTTCGTTTGATTTGTATAGTCAATTTCATAAGATCATATTTAACGTGACCTTACTTGTCTATACTGCCTAAGTAAGTTTGGGTAACTAAGTCTTTTTAATGCCATGACGAAAGGCAACTTATTAATCTATACAATGCTAGATGAAGGCAACTATGCGAATCGAAAAGTGCTAGATACTAATTAAATAAAAATAATTTTAAAACTAACAGCTAACAACTATTTTTTAAACTCCAAAGTATTAACTAAGTGCAGGATATCCTTCTTCACATAACGAATCACCGGGGCCAGTGAATCGTTGCGGGTAGCTGTTTTGAAGTACAATGCACCGCGTAAAAAATTAGCAGTAGAGTCTGTTACATAAAATTGAAACTGAGAAGGCACTTCTCCTTCTAATTCGAAGTAAGTCACCGTGTAACCTTTGGCTGTTTTGTCTACCGATTCGTTGATGGCATAAGCTTTTACATTGTGCTTGATGGCCAGCTTGTGCGAATCGTCTACGTGCTCATTAAAATTCTTTTTGTTGTTGCGGATGTCTTTATAAGTAATCTGTACAAAGCATCCTTGCTCCGGATAATAGACATTCAACCAATGCGGCTCTGCCAGTTTAGAATCGTCCGGACGAATCTCTGCGTATTTTGAATATTCAAAGGTATACGGATGCTCTTCCTTTAAGGATTGGTAGGCATGTTCAGGCAAATCAATTTTATTATAGCCCTTTGGTTTGGGAACAAATGTTTCTTCATCACTGCAAGAAGAAAGAATTCCTGCGGTGATCATGGCAAACAACACAAGGCCTAATTTATTCATCGTCTTCCGGATTGGGTTCCTTGATTTCAACGGTGATGCGCTCAATGCGCTTGTCGTTGGCTTCGTCTATTCTGAATACAAAATTTTTATAAATAACAGATTCTCCTTTTTCAGGGAGATCCTGATCGATGGACATCACAAGTCCGCCTAGTGATTCACTGTCGCCGCGCACGTCGTCAAACAAAGATATTTCTGCGCCGATGGCATTGCAAAAATCCGTGATGGATATCTTGGCTTCAAACAGGTAAGTGTTTTGTCCGGTGCGGATAAACGATTGTTCTTCTTCATCGTATTCATCGTGAATTTCTCCCACGATTTCTTCGATGATGTCTTCCAATGTCACAAGCCCTGATGTACCCCCGTATTCGTCTACGACAATGGCGATGTGGTTACGTTTCAATTGAAAGTCTTTCAACAATTCATCTATCTTTTTATTTTCTGGTATATACTCGCAAGGGCGCACCAGCTGCTGCCATACAAAATCATTGTCTTTGCTGAAGTGAATCAGCAAATCTTTAATGTTGAGTATACCTTCTACTTTATCAATGGACTCACGGTACACAGGGTAGCGTGAGAAATTATTCGCGGTAATAATTTCTTTTACTTCTGTAAAAGAATGGTCAAGATCAAGTGCCACCATTTCCATTCTGGAGCGCATGACTTGACGTGCTGTTGCTTTCGAGAAATTGAGTAATCTTTTTACGAGCCACACTTCATCGACAGAGTTGGGCTTGCCGGATGCGGCTTCGAGTTCCTCCTCCACACGTTGTTGTGCAGAATCATCTGATGCTGTTTTTTTAACACCAAACAGAGCGGAGAGTTTTTTAATAAAAGGGGTACGTTGACTACTGTCCATGTACGGAGGTTTGAGTAAAACAAAATGCCGTTACGTCTCGCCAATAGGCGGACGTAACGGCAAGACTTAGTGAACCTGCAAGCAAAAAGAATGGCGCTAAAAATAATCTGTTGGCAGAATCAGGTTCGGGTTTCATATTTAAAAGAATTAGAATGGTAAATCATCTGAAGCATCTGCTTCCATAGCAGAAGAGCCAGAAGATGCGGGAGCAGAGGCATAGCTGCTATTGCTGCTGCCTGAATTTCCATTGCTTCCACTTTCTCCAGAAGGTTTACCGCCGACTAACGTAAGATTTTGACCTACGATTTCGGTAATGTACTTTTTAACACCGTCTTTATCATCGTAAGAACGGTTGCTGATTTTGCCTTCGATGTACACTTGATTTCCTTTTTTCAAGTACTTCTCGATGACCTCGGTCACAGGACCCCAAAAAACTACATTGTGCCACTCGGTTTGATCGACGCGTTCGCCTTGTTGGTTGCGGTACGATTCCGTTGTTGCTAAGGTAAAGCGAGCTACCTTTCTGCCATTGTCAATGGCTCTTACTTCCGGGTCTTTGCCCAGGTTTCCTAGTAAGATTACTTTGTTTACACCTGCCATAGGTTGAGGGGTTTTAGGTTAGAAAAAAAATTTATTTATGGATACTAAAGTACGGATAAAAATACGCATTTAAAAATTTAGTAAGCAGTACAGGTTTTGGAGTTTCATCCAAAACTGTCAAAGCTACCACCTCTGCGTCATGCTTTTTAATGAGTGTGTTCCAGTCGGTCTTGGTTTTAACCTGAAACACATAAAAACGGCTGTACAAATCCTGGTGACTCAACACGTGTTTTAACACGTCGGATTGAAAAATAAAAGGAGATGCAGTAGCCGGTTTGGGTTTCTTTTCCAGCGCTTCCAAATGGTCTTTTTCCACCAACGGAAATTCCAACAAGCCTTCCCAAATATCTCCTGATGGACGTCTTCGCATCAAAATCTGCTTATTGTAGTAGTAGACGTGATATTGGAAGAATCTGCTTCTGCGTACCAGTTTTTTTATTTTTACGGGCAGATCAGATACAACATCTTTTTGGTAGGCAAAGCATTGTGTTTTGAACACACAGCGCTCGCAATCAGGCGATTTGGGCACACACTGCAGAGCGCCAAATTCCATGATAGCCTGGTTAAATATATCGGGCTGATTGGCCGGAATGAGCTCCATGGCTTTGTTCCAGAACGTTTTTCTATTTTTAGCTTGAGCAATGTCTTCGGTAATGCCAAATAATCTAGACAATACACGAAAGACATTTCCGTCTAAGACAGGCACTTTCTCCAAAAAACAGAAAGAAGAAACTGCAGCTGCGGTATAAGATCCTACTCCTTTAATGTTCAACCACCCGTCGTAGGAAGTAGGAAATTTACCTTTATAGTCATATACTACCTGTTTTGCTCCCTTTTGAAGGTTTCTGGCCCTGGAATAATAACCCAGACCCTGCCATATAGAGAGCACGGTTTTTTCTTCCGCCTCCGCAAGCGTTTTTACATTGGGGAAAGTCTTAAGGAAACGGATGTAATATGGAAGTCCTTGATCTACACGAGTTTGTTGCAAAATAATTTCCGAAATCCAGATTTTATATGGATCTTTGGTTTCTCTCCAGGGCAATTCACGCTTATTTCGTTCGTACCAGTGAATAAGAGTTTGAGCGAAAAAAGAATTAAAACTTGAATTTTCAGTCACTTGTAAGATTTGATTTTAAATAGATAGATTAGAAATCTGTAAATTTTACTTAAATTTGCAGACTCTAGTCTCTAGAGATGTTTGTGTAAAGGAACGAATTAGTTGAAATAAAATAAATTAAAACAATGACAAAAGCAGAAGTAATTAACGAGATCGCGGAGAAGACAGGGATTGACAAAGCTGATGTAACGGCTACCGTTGAGGCGTTTTTCAGTGTTGTAAAAAACTCAATGTCTGAGGGAAACAACATTTATGTAAGAGGTTTTGGCAGTTTTATCAATAAAAAAAGAGCTAAAAAAGTAGCACGTAACATTTCTAAAAACACTGCTATTATCATTGACGAGCATTATATCCCTTCTTTCAAACCCGCTAAGATTTTTGTTGACAAGATCAAAGGAAGCAGCAAGGTGAAAGCAAATGCTGAGAAGGCGATGTTGGAAGCGGAAGACGTAGATTAATTGCGGTCCGCAAATGAAACCCCTACAAATTAGCATTGTCATTCTTTCCCTGGCGGGAGTCATTTCTTTTTTCATGCTGCCAAAGGTAGT
>JACMQM010000376.1 GCA_014376985.1 Cytophagaceae bacterium
GCCAAACAACGAAGTATTGATCTTCGCCTTCAATAAAAGATCATCCGTGATGATGTCTATTTTTACTTTGGCTGAAATTCTTCTGCGCAGGTAATCGATCAATCCTTCAATGACCGTGGCGATGCGCTCTTCTTTCATAGCGGGTTTGGAGCCTATGTTGGAGAAACGTGCCGTAATGGTTTCCAACCGGTCCACATCTTTTGTCAACTCAGCTCCCATAGGGTCGCCTTGCAAACGGGGATCGCTTTTGATAATTTCAGTCCAGGCCATGAGAGAAGAAAGTGGTGTGCCCAATTGGTGTGCGGTTTCTTTGGCTAAGCCCACCCAAACTCTGTTTTGTTCGGCTCTTCTGGAAGAACTGAAGGCCAGATAGGCTATAAGCATAAAAATACCAATGACCGATAATTGAAGAAAAGGGTAATAGTACAACTGTGACAGCACCCAGGAATTCTTATAATAGATATAATTCGTAACGACCCCTAAATAACTGATTTCTATTCTGGGATGTATTTCTTCCATTTCCAGGATCTGTTTTTTCAAGAAAACATCCTTTTGTTGTTCCGTCAAACGGCTGTTGATGTCGATGTTCTTGTAACTAATGGGATCACCTTGGTCATCTGTCAGGATAACAGGAATGGTGTGGTTGGCCTCGATAATTTCCTGAAAAAGGAAGGTTATATTACCTCCGGTTTCAGAATCTGTAATAGCCTGCAATCCCTTGGCATATAAGCCAATCTGTCTCTTCTCTCCTTCCGCCAATACTTTTACCAATCGATTGGTATACCATAGTGATCCCAATGCTATAATCATCGCTGATACCACTAAAATGATCTTCCAAGCCGACTTATTTTCGTAAATGTCCATTCTCACTCTAATCTGAAACCATTTTAAATTGATGAATTTATTACTTTTTATTCCATTATTTAACGATTAGGTTGTATTTTTGGTGTCACGATAGCCCATGATCTCAAATTTTAAACTCATCAGTTTATCTTATAAAAAAGCCCCTGTATCCATACGGGAAAAAATGGCTTTGAGTGAGCAGGAATGCAAAGACCTTATGCTCCGCATAAAGGATGCATTCGAGGCACATGAACTGTTGGTGCTATCCACCTGCAACCGCACAGAAGTTTATTATGCAGCAGCTGAAAATCTTTCTGAAGGCATCATCAAATTGATGGTTGCTCAAAAAGGATTGGCCAACAGCGAAGAGATGATTCCTTTGTTTGAAGTATTCAACGATCACGAAGACGCTATCGTACACTTGTTTCGCGTGGGCATTGGCCTGGAGTCTCAGGTATTAGGTGATGCACAAATCACCAACCAGGTAAAACACGCTTACCAATGGTCTGCCGATCAAAACATGGCAGGGCCTTTTATTCACCGGTTATTACACACCATTTTCTTCACCAATAAAAAAGTAGTACAGGAAACTCAGTTCCGCGACGGCGCCGCCTCTGTTTCTTATGCAACGGTAGAATTGGCGGAAGAACTATTGGAAAACTATAACAACCCTAATATTTTAATTATAGGTGTTGGAGAAATGGGAGCTGACGTAGCGCGCAACATGATGAACTCTTCCTTGAAGAATGTATTCATCACAAACCGCACAGAAGCCAAGGCTCAAGCAATTGCTGAAGAATGCGGATTTACCTTCCTTCCTTTTGATCAATTGCAAGCGGGTGTCATCAAAGCAGATTTAGTGATCAGTTCTGTGGCATTGCCAGAACCATTGATCAAAAAATCAGATCTTGAACAGTTGACTGTCATTACCTATAAATATTTTGTAGATATCTCTGTGCCGCGTTCTATTGCGCCGGATGTGGAACAGATACCGGGTGTAATTTTATACGGTATTGATACGTTACAAAACCGTTCTCAGGAAGCCATTGAAAAAAGACACCGTTCTATACCGCATGTAGAATCCATTATTGAAACAGCGGTAGAAGAATTGAGAGAATGGTCTAAAGAAATGGTGGTCTCCCCTACGATTCAAAAATTAAAAAATGCGCTGGAGCAAATCCGCAAGGAAGAAATATCCAGGCATTTAAAATCATTGAACGTAGATGAAGCCAAACGCGTGGATGAAATCACGCGCAACATGATGCAGAAAATTATCAAGTTGCCGGTATTGCAACTCAAAGCTGCCTGTAAACGCGGTGAAGCGGAAACATTGATCGATGTATTGAATGACTTATTCAATCTCGAAAAAGAGACCGAAGATCACTCAGCATAATTTGCCGTATATGGCTATTTTTATTCGCTTCGTATTTATTATCACTCTTCTTTATTCTGTTGAAGGCTATTCACAAGCTATTTCCTGCAGTTCTTGTGACGCTTCTGTTATATTAAAAGAAATTCCAGCGCTTCATTCCTCTGTACAAAAAACAGTCGTTTTTAAATGTCCAATACAACTTGGGAATCTGCAAAAAGTGATCAAATGGGGAATCTGCGATTCAAAAGGAAATGTATTAGTCAAACCAGTCTGGGATTCAATCGGAACACTTATAAATGGATTAGCAGAGGTTTTTCAATACATTCCTCAACGTAAAAGAGCACCGCTGAAAGCCGGGTTGATTTCTATCCAACAAAAAAATATTCTTCCTCTTGCTTACCGTTCCATTGGTGTGATTGCCGGAACATACTACAGCATCGATACAGGCAAAGGATTTCAATTGTGGAAAGCAGGTAAAGGATTTTTGTCGCCTCTTCCTTACGACAGCATTATTAAAACACCTACACGTATTTTATTGTATACGGAAGGATTTTGTCATCGCCTTGACAGCACCGCACAAAAGATAGAGCAAGGTCCTTACCGCGAATGGCACACGAACGATAACAATAAGGTCTATCCCACATTCTACGATACCTTGTACATCTACCGCAACGGCACTTCTATTGTCTCTCTCTTTGCGGACTCCATCTCAGCTTCCTCTAAAGCTGATGAAATCATATTGTATAGAAATAATAGTAAAGTGCCTTTTCGTTTAGTACAGATCGCTGCGCCTTCTATTCATGAAGCCAATCCTATTCATCCTGTGCCTTTGAGTACTTTATTGGATAGTACGCTGATCAAAATAAAAAAGAAGACGCAGGCAGACAGTCTCGTATTAGTGAACGACTGGTATTTGTACCGCAGAAAAAATGCCTGGGGATACGGAGATACTTTAGGCAACATAGGTATTGGTGCTTCCTATGAAGAATTACGTTACCCGCACAACCGACGTTTGGCAATGAAATACAAAGGCAAGTGGGGAATCCTTGACGATAGAGAAAATATTATTGTACAACCTTATTACGATGAAGTAGGAGATTTTATCCATACCGGTACGTGGATCAGGCAAGGAAACAAATACAATTTCGTTGGACTGAACGGAAAGATACTCAACAGCAATTGGTACGATAACATATCACCAACAGCAGGGGATAATTATCTTGTACAACTAAAAGGTAAAACCGGATTGGTCAGTCAGGAAGGCCGTGAAATCATTAGCACACGTTACCTGCAACTGTTGGACTTCGGAGGCAACTCTTGTTTGGTACAAACAGAAGATGGTAAATGGTTTTTGATGAACTATGCCGAATACCGGATTTCTAACGATCCTTATTCAAGCGTAAAATATTTTGCAAAAAGCAAAGTATACGTACTGAAAAAATAAAAATATTTAAGAGGCTGGCGCAAGTTTTAACTTGTGCCTAAAGTCATATAGCGCATTTGCTCGGGGATCGTTAAAGCAAATCGTAGTAATTACAAGGCTGGCGCAAGTTTTAACTTGTGCCTAAAGTCACATAGAGCATTTGCTCGGGGATCAAGTAAAAACGAACGGTAGTGAATACTTTCCGCTCGCGCAAATGCGCTAAGACATATTAGTCACAAGTTAAAACTTGCGGCAACTAAGGTCTTTCGACCTGACACGGTTAGCCATTAGTAACAAGTTAGCGTTTTTAATCCATCAGTGTCAGGTCGAAAGACCTGACACCCAGAAAAAACAAAATGTCATCTCGCTCAACAATTCCCCTTTTATTATTTTTCATTCCCCTTCTCGTGCAGGCACAACAAGTACTTCATGAAGGAGTCTATGCCGATAAAACGACCATCAATAATAAATACGTCTGGGGCTTTAAAAACAAAAAGGGGAAATGGGAAATCAAACCACAATTTGATACCGTATACCATGAATTTGAATTCGGCAAAGCCATTGTTGGTATAGATAAGAAACACGGCGTTATAAACAGAGACGGAAAAACAATCATCCCTTTTACTTATCAAGAAATTCTTCCGCAGATTAAACATCTTTTTCCTGTACGATCTGAAAAAATGAAATGGGGATTTCTGTCTGTAGAAGGAGAACAAATATTTCCTGAGTTGTACGACAATTTCAGATTGACTTATAAAGACAAACATCTTTTACTCCAAAAAGAATTACGATGGGGAATTTATTCGATGCACAACAAAGAATTGATTCCGCACCTGTACAAACAAATCGAATCCCTTCATCATAAATCTTACCGCGCACTTCCTTTTGCCAATTGGCAGATTCTACAGGCCAATGGAACAGTTCTATCTACAGCCAATGCAGATACCTTGGGCATACTGACTAAGAATACTGTCAGTTATACGCTACAGGGAAGAAAAGGAATTCGCAATTTGTCTAAAGAATTATGCCCGGCACAATTTGAAAACATTTTGCATGCACACGACAGTTTGTACTTTGTAAAAAAGAACGGCTATTGGGGCATTGCTACAGAAACAGGAAAATACATTCTGGAACCTGAGTTCGAAGAAGTAAAAGCCTATTCGAATTACTTTATTGCCACACTCAAATACAGGGAAAGAAAAATCTACACCTGGAACCTTAAACCGCTTACAACAGAATCTTACTTGAACATCGCCGATTCATCCGGCGGTTTATGGGCCGTGCAAAACAATATTGATTTGTGGGGATATCTCAATGCCAAAGGAGAATTAAAAATTCCTTGCCGCTACAGTAAAGCAGAACCGTTTAAAAATGGATTGGCGAAAGTTACTCTCCAGGGAAACAGTTACTACATCAATGCTTACGAAGAACAAATCATTACACCTTCCGAATGCTCTTACTATGAATCAGGATTTTTAAAAGTCAACAGTTCTTTTCGCAAGTCCTGGATCAAGGGCATGCACGAATATGAAGAGTTGAAAATTTTATCTGACAATTTCTATCGTATAAAATCCAAAGCAGGATATGGTATATTAAATGATAACGGCAACCTTATATTACCTTGCGAGTATAGCAGCATAGAACTAAGCAGTGATGAAAAATTATTCATCACACAAAAGAAAAAAGTATACTTCATCTACCATACATCCGGACAACTGATCGGCCCTCCGCACAAACGTTTCGATCGCATGATGGATGCCTCTGAAGGTTTATTGAAAATAAAGTACAAAGGTGGGCTTGGCTTTTGCGACCTGGAAGATCAAATCGTCATTTCCACTCAATACGATGCGACCGGATTATTTAAAAA
>JACMQM010000377.1 GCA_014376985.1 Cytophagaceae bacterium
CTATTCCACACATATCAGTGAACGATCACTATTTCGCGTTTGCGATGTTTGACAAGAATTGAAATGTTTGATCAGCACAAACAGTCCACGAATAAGATTGGGCTCTCGTATAGCCTTTAGTACTTAATTCGTGACGCAAGGTTGGATCTTCAATCAATTTAATAAGGGCATTAACTATAGACTCTGATGAATATGGATCAAAATAAATACCGGCATCACCTAATGTATCTTTTAATGTATCCCGATCGGCGCAAACAATCGGTAAACCAGATGCCATAGATTCCAGCAAAACTAGACTAAATGTTTCACAACTTGATGCAAATACAAATATATCTGCTGTTTGATAGATTGTATTCAACTCATCATACGGCACGGCAGGAAGATATGTTATCCGACAGGCATTCTCGGGATGTATGTTTATGCTTGTTTTCAACTTCTTCCATGCAGGTGAATATTGACCTCCTACTAAAGTCAATTCTACCGGATATCCTTTTTTTAGCAACACATGTAATGCTTCTACTACATTCCATTGATGCTTGTAGACATCGACAATCGATACATACAAAAGTTTGATCGGCTCATTTAACTTTTTGAGCGACGGCGCGTAAAAAAAAGAAGGATTGATTCCATGTGGTATAACACTAAATTTCGCTTGCCTATCTAAACGTTTACTGAGATAAGGAATATTACTTCGAGTAAGCACAATAATACCCTGAGCATTTCTAAAGGCCTTGGTTTGCGTGTAACGTAAAACAAGTAATCGAATCCTCATCCATGAAAAACTATACAGCTTACTCTCTTTACTATCAAAAGGCAACAAATTCTGACACATGGAAACTTGCGGGCGAAAATTTACAGGATTGGCTCCAGGAGAAAATAACACATCAATGGATTCCTTTGCTTCTTTGGGCAAAATAAAAATCAGCCAGAGCATGCGAAAAAAAACAGATCGATTTAACCAGGGATGTGTTTTTTTTTCTAACCAGGGTTGATCAGGCAATTGATCGAGTATATGTTGAGTACTCCATATATAAACTTTTTGAAAGCCATATGAAGTTGGTTGAGCATGTGACAATAATTCTTTTAAGTGAGTGAGTCCACCTCCTGCCAATATATTCGATGCTTCTATACCTAATACCATCTGACTTTTTAGTTAGAATAGATTTGAGTGTAAAGCTCCAGGTATTGTCGCGCAATGACTTCGGGATGAAAACGCTGCAGGTTACTGTATCCTTTTTCAATACACGCATTTCTAAAGTTATCATCAGATAATAATCTGATGATAGCGTCTCTGATTTCTTCTACTTTGTATGGATCAACCAATACTGCTCCTTCACCTGCTATTTCAGGCATAGAGGCACAATTGGATGTAATGACAGCCCTTCCTGTGGCCTGTGCTTCTACTATCGGCATGCCAAACCCTTCATAGGTAGAGGCAAAAAAGACAAGGTCACATTGTTGATACAATTGACATACGGCTTCATCCGTCAAATCAAAAAACCATTGAGCCGAAACGTCTTTTTGTTTTAACACCTGATCAATACCCGCATCATAAGTTCTGATGAGGATTAATTCACAAGGTATGCCTTGGACCGCATGAATAAGACGGTTTAAATTTTTATGATCTCCGGCACCGATCTGTAAGATTTTAGGTATACCTGATAATTTGATTTTATCCTCTCGCTTATATAAAGCAGGAAAGGGATTATAAATCACTTTTACTTTTGAAGCATCGATGGAGAAAAATGTTATTAATTGCTGCTTCGAAAACTCGGAGACCGTGGTAATCAAAGCCACCTTGCGAAGCGGCCAATCAAACCATACTTTCTTGTAAATATATTTTCTCCACCCTTTTAAGGTCTGCGTGTAATGTCCAATATCATGAACAGTCAATATGGTATGACATCCTTTCAAACCTAAGGCGATGTAGTTTACATGCCCTGTAATGTGGTGAATAGCCGAGGGATTTAAAAAGGCTCTGATCCATATGGTAAAGACATTGCTTAAATGCACCGCATGAGATGTAGTCGTTACGCGTGTGCCCAATGATGCCAGGATACGTCTGAACAGTACTTCGATACTGTAGACGCCTTTTCTGTAGGACCTGAAATAATAGGCTACTTTCATTGCTGTACCACTATCTTTTTTTCTTTCAAAGCAGTAAGCAAACTTTCTGCTCTTTGATCAATCGAATGCTGTGCCCAGGCGCGTTGTTTACCCTTGTCTGCCATACTTCGTCTTTCTATATCCTGTACGATATAGTATTTGACCTGCTGGATCAACTCCTCTTCTCCTAGGAAAAACGCAGCTTCAGAACCTTCCTTAAAATAAGTAATCGATTCCGTTGTTCTTTCATGCAATAAGAACCCTCCCGCAGCAGGAATATGAAAAGTACGCGAAGTAATCAAATCGCCACTCGATGCACCCATCACTTGCTCAGATAAAATACCCAGGTTGATAGCCGAAGCGTTGATAGCCATAGCATATAAGTCACCCAGTAATTCTCTGTATTGAATGGCTCCGTTGAGATTCACCGCTGTAGAACGCTGCCAACCATTGCCCCATATTTTGAGATCAAGTGTTGGTATTGCTTTTAGTAAAGCAGAAAGGTAATGCTCTTTCTTCGGTGAATGGGTTCCTATAAAGGACACCTGACTCGTAAGTTGTTTTTTAAGTTCGCCTGCAGCAGTCAGAGGACGGTGGATCTCAGGATCAAAACCATGCGGGACAAAAGACGCGTTGCTGATGTTTAAGTCAGACTTCATGTCTGACAGACCAAATGTTTTGGTCGTAAAGATCCAATCGTATAAAGGCAGCGAATGAGGTAAATGCTTGCCGTGTGAACGGTAGCTCACATCCGGGTAAACATTTATAACAGGTCCATTCAATTTCCATTGTTTCAAATAACCAGGCAATACAAAAGCCCCTTTATAAACCAAAATCAAATCCGGCCTAAAAATATTGATCGAACGAGAAACCGCTTCATTGAATTCCATAACATGCTGATGAAAGAAAATCTTATCGATCACTTTTGTCAACAGCTTATGATTATTAAGATTGATGTAATAATTCTCATCCACTACATCTACTATATAACCTAAACGCGAGAATGCTTTGAATAAAGCCGCCGCATTACTTCCTCTCCATTGCGGACCTACACAAAGTATTTTACGCATGAGTAGTTCGTTGACTGTTGAGAAAATACAGGTAGATGTAGTTGGCTAACTGAAATAGGCAAAAAATGGAAATCATGGTAACGAAGAATTGCAAATCGATACCAAAGGTAGAAGTAGCCAGGTAAAACAAATACAATCCAAACATTCCGCCTAATACATTATTTACACTTTCTGTAAATCCTGAAATCTGCCACATATAAGCACATATACCACCGATAAAAAACATGCCTATCATTACTCCGAAGAAACCGAAGTTAATGTACAATTCTCCGGCAGATGTCATATTGATTGAGTTATTGGCTACGCCGCCTTCGTGTACATATGCCTTACCGATGCGCAAGGCAAACCATACCCCTTGTTGAATAAGCGGTTTGTCTTTCCATATGAATCGTGGAATAAAAGCATAAGACAAATAAGCCATTGTCGCTCCGCGGTAATAACCATCTTCTTCTACGACTTTTACAACCTGAGAGGTTTGATTGACATTACTTACCCTCGCTTCAAAACTTTCTTCCTCCTCTTCTTCCTGAACACCTAATGTTTCTTCATTAAACACACTTTTATTCAATTCACTGACTACGTTGTTGAGCTTCTCGAAGCCTGATGCTTTATTTCTGATTTGACCGATATAAGAAAATACAATGACCGATGCAATCAACAAAGCGTATACCGGTATCATGACACTCTTTAGCAAAGTAGTAATTTGCTGCCTTCCCATAAAAGCCGCGATCACAAACGCAATACTCGGCGCAATGGTTGACATCCTGAGATAATCAAATAATAATCCGTTGATAGATAAAATAAAAGTATTCACGATACACATACTCAATAACCATTTATCGTCTTTGGCTACGGCATAGCGTGTGAGAAAAAACAGAACAGAAATCAGAAAAGGGAAAAACAAGGCATAAGGGAAGTTACCCGCTAACAACAACAAATTGCCTACTGTCATTATAGAATTCAAGTATCTGACCCATTTATGTCTCAAATCTATATTCATCGCATAAAAAGGACCGGCAGGCTTATCAAATACTTTTTGATAATAATAAAATCCTAATACGCAAAACACATTGGCAACATAGGTAAAGAGCAAGCCCTCTTCAATATTCTCTTTTACCAGGTAATAATCATACAGCATTTCATTGATTGTTCCAATGCTGTTCACCACCATATAATTACCATAGCAATACACCAGCGTAAAAGCGGAGTAAATGCTAATGAAACTAATTTGTCTGGTACCTCTGTAATAATCCGTATAGACACACAGTAAACTGAAACATACCTCAGCTAATATAATGGCATTCGGAAGTTCGTTTACATAACCCCAAAGTGCGATGGGGAGTGTATACAGAAAATAATATGGTTTAGTATATGGATTCACACCGAAACTATTTTAGTAACTCTCGTATGTCTGTTACTTTTTTTGAAAAACCCAAACTCCTAAAGTTCCAAAGAATCTTGAAGCATTTAAGAAACCTAAGCCCTTATGATCAAAGACAGATTCATAATATTGAGGACCTTCCAGTTTCCTGAAATTATTCTTCATCAAGAGTTTTTTGATTTCACTTTTAGAAAGTAGATGCTTTTGAAACTTAAAGTGATTGTATTTTTTCCCGTATCGTAATTTAGCGTATACGCGCCATAGAGAAAAGAGATTAGGAAAACTAATAATCAGCACCCCTCCAGGTTTCAGTACATTATCAATGGCAGAAATATACTGTTGAGCGTCTGGAACGAATTCAAACACGCTGGAAGAAACCACCGCATCAAAACGAATGGAAGTAATAATGGTATCTTCAGTGAGCACCTGAAAATTAACCAGTGGTAAATGATTTAAGGATTGAGCAATCTTAATGTGTTCAACAGCAGGGTCCACCCCCGTTACTTGATAGCCTTGATCACCCAGCATCATGCTTATTCGGCCTGT
Source organism: Cytophagaceae bacterium (assembly GCA_014376985.1). Classification (GTDB taxonomy): domain Bacteria; phylum Bacteroidota; class Bacteroidia; order Cytophagales; family Cytophagaceae; genus JACMQM01. The sequence goes on from JACMQM010000377.1 coordinate 5,104, forward strand.
ACCACATCCATAATCCAAGATTTTGGCATCAGAAGCCAAGACATAATTCGTCACTTTTTTTAAAAAGACCTCTCCTCTTTTGTATGATCCCGTCTGGTATTGTTGTTCAATGGTATCGCCAAACGCTTTAGAGTTATTATTAAATAATTGATTTATACTATTTTGAGTGGACATGGAGTATGGTATAATGATTCAGTCTTCAATTATTTCCAATTTAAGCAAATAAATTGGAGATAAAGACTTGAACGTCTGTTTTCTATACAAAAAGCTTTCTAGCTTACAGCGTCTCTTGCATGAATTATTTTCATCAGAATGGTTTCTAATTCTAATGCTTGCTTTTGTCTGGTATAATCTTCTAAACCTTCCTGAGAAGAAGACTTTGTTTCTGTTTTCTTATTCCACCTTTCATACTTCTGTTGCATAAAAACAACCGCTTCCTCTAATGAAGAAGTGACCATGCCCAGTTTGTGTGATTGAACAAGCAATTCCAATAATCCATGGTCCGTAGGAATACACAAAACAGGTTTACCCGCACCGATGTATTCAAATACTTTACCCGGATAAAATCCTTTCTTTTTATAAAGACCTTTGGCCTTGTAAGAAGGAATAGCATAAAGAAGTAATACCGCACTTCCCTTCATAAAGGCAACGGTCTCCTCCCTTTTTACAAACCCATCAACATCCAGGTGATCAATTGAAATGCCCGCGGCTTGACACTTAAAGATAAACTCTTGTTGTTGTAATCCCCGATAAAACAATCGTGCATTAGTAGGATAATAGTTGCGTTTTAAAAATTCAGCGAAGGTTGCTAAAGATGGTTTTATATCTTGAAACTCATCACTGAACGATCCGAAATAAGAAACTGCAAAAAAAGGAAATTGATGCGCAGGTACTTGATCAAAAAATATTTTATCGTAGCCATTGACTATTGTATAAGCCGGTTTTCCGAACAACTGCTGATCCAATTCACTCCAATAAGGATTCACGTTGATGGTAGCTTCCGCTGATCGAAGTATTCTTTTGACTACCTGTTTATAGACAAAACCAAATGCTCCTTTGAAAGGCCATAAAATAGGATCTCTAAAATCCGCGATCCAAGGAATAGCATATTGTTGTGAAAATTTACTGGCCAACAATATACCGGCATCCGGGCTGTGTTCTCCTACGATCACGTCGACTTTATGTTGTTTGAATATTTGGTGTGCAAACGACTCCACTACAGGTGTCCATGACCAGGAATAGTCACCATGCACTAATTGATTATACAGTGTAGCAAATTTTCTAATCAGAGAGTACGGAAAACCTTTTCCTTTGTAAGTACCGCCGGGGCCTTTGGTAACCGAGACAGACCACAAGTAATCAGCCCATCCATGAGAGGAGAGAGAAGGCAAAGGAAGAATACAGAAATCCTCTTTGTTTATTCTTTCCTGGTAAGCCTGGTACAATTCAATGCTTACAGACTCTAATTTTTCTTTTGATAATGTCCGTCGTTTTTCCTGATCGCAGCATAATACAATCACTTTCCATCCGAGCTCTGATAGGTTTTTTGCAAATTGATACGGTCTCTGTGCACCAATAGCTGATCCTGTCCTATTGTAGGGATAACATTCATAGGCTAAAATCAGAACCGTTCCCTTATGCTTCATGAGGCATCAATCCTTCAAACTTTAAGATGACAGAAAGTACATCCTTCATGTGTTGCTGAGGTTCCCAATTTAATTTGCTTTTCAACTTCGTAATATCAGCCAGCTGAACAGCTTTATCTGCGGCGCGAAAACGTGCAGGATCTGCTTGAACTGCAATTTCCTCTTTTAACAAAGTAGACAAACAATGAATCAATTCATTGACAGACGCACCTTTTCCTGTTGCTACATTATATACTTCACAAACGTCGGGTTTCAGTTCACTCAAGCGAATCAAAGCAGATGCCGTATCTTGAGTTGAAATATAATCTCTTATGGGAGTTGTGTTACCAAGTTGCAGGACTCTGCTCCCTGTTTTCAATTGTTGAATAATTTCCGGTACGATATGCGGATTCGTTTCACGCAATCCTATGTTATTAAACAAGCGACAAATCGTAATCGGAATAGTCGGCGCTTTCCAACGGCATATCTCTTCTGCAAACCATTTGCTCCAACCGTATATATCCACTGGGGCTATAGGAGAAGCTTCAGTCAATGCCAAAGGAGAGTCATAGTATACGGCACCGGTAGAAGCAAAGATGAAATGTTTGCAGTGATGTTTTATCGCAGCATTCAATACCGACAACGTTCCCTCTGTGTTGATACGTACCGTGCGCTCAGGTTGCGCATTACATTCGGGAATGTAATGAATAGCTGCAAGATGAAATACACGTTCCGGTTTCAGCTTACCCATCACTTCATCAACAGCCTGTGCATCGGTGATATCTATGGTGTAACGAGGCACCTCATTCAAGTCTTCTAGTTGAGAAGCTAGGCGGTTTTCATTGTCAATGATGGCTACACTTCTTCCCTTCGCTAAGAGCTGACGTACCAATTCATTTCCTATAAAACCTAATCCACCTGTTACTATATCCATGATTAATTTTTCAGCGCAGCTTTGTACAATATATTCAATTTTTCATTACACCCGGCAAGCGAAAATTTCTGTTCCATAAAAGCTCTGGCCTGCTTGCCCATTGTGAGACGAGCAGCATCATCGCTCATTTTTATCAAGGCTTCAGTCAACGCGGCATTGTCGTACTCATTGACCAAAAGACCCGTCTGTCCATGTATTATGGATTCAGGAATACCTGCATGGTATGTGCTGATAACAGGCATTCCCGTGCAACAGGCTTCCAAAATGGAAATGGGTAGCCCTTCTTTTGTTCCCGCCTCATCTGTTCTGCAATTGAGCACAAACACATCCGCTTTGCTCCTTACCTGTTGCAATTCTTCTTCGGAAAGTCTTCCCAGTAATTTTACGTTGGAAAATTTATTGGATTGAATTACCTGTTGTACTTCTTTTTCCTCTTCTCCTTCACCGACGAGCCATAATTCCGCTTCCTCTTTCCTAGAAAAAGCTTTTTCAAAAGCATGCACTAAATCAGGAACGCCTTTCTTAGCGGTCAATCTGCCTGCATGCAAAAATACAAGAGATTGCTTACGCTGTGTACGATCGACAAACGGAAACTCCATTAACGGTACGCCAAGATAAGACACTTTTATTTTTTCTCTTGGACAGCCGATCTTTATCAATCGGTCAACCATTTCTTCAGAGATGGCAATGGCGTATACTATCTGATCGAAGAGTGATTGTAATTGCTTGCGGTATGCAGGCCATCTTAATGGAGCAGAAGAAATATCAAAACCATGGAAGGTGACCACTAAAGGGATTTGAAGTTCTTTGCAAAGAGGTGCAATCAATACACCATTGGTTCCAAAATGAGCATGTACCAAATTAATTTCCTGATCACGCAATTCTTTAGAAAAATCCTTTGTCGATTTCTTATTTAAGGAAGATGTACAGTACTTAAACAAAAACCAAAATCTTCCTCTGACATATGCCTTCAGTCGACCGCCATTAGGGCTTTTAATGAAACGTGTAATGGAAAATAGTTTTTCTTCTGAACGCTTATGGCACAGCACAGTTCTGACGTTCGTAACAGGATCTGATACCTGACGATAAATCCAACCGTGTGTGTAGGGCAAAAAATCATCTACATACAAAGCAACACGCGGCTTTTGTAAGATCTTTTCTTCTACCATTTCTTTAGCGTAAACTCCATTCTTTATTTCACTACTGCTTTTTCATATAACTTATACAGCACTTCATTACATGGAGCTAAATCAAATTGTTCTTCCATCCACTGTCTTCCTTTCTTCCCAAATTTCAATCGAGCTGCTTGATCCATCATGGCAAGCATAGCTTTTGACAAAGCCTCCGTATCAAATTCATCGACCAGTAAACCTGTCTGCTCGTGCAGCACACCTTCAGCGATGCCCGCATGACGCGTGGATAGGATCGGCAAGCCCATGCTTGATGCCTCCAATAAAGCGATGGGTAAACCTTCTTTGTCGCCTGAAGCAGGTGTACGACAATTTAAAACGAACACATCGCAGATGCTTCTGTAATGCAATAATTCTTCATTAGTCAATTTACCTAAGTATTTAATTTTGTCTTTGATCGGAGAACTTTCTATGGTGCTTTTCATTAATTCTTTTTCTTCTCCGTCCCCAATGATGAATAATTCTACTTGGTCTTCCTGTCTAAATGCATTCGTAAAAGCACGGATAAGATCCGGTACTCCTTTCGTAGCAGATAGTCTGCCAGCATGAATAAATTTAACGGTACCGTTATGACTACTTCTATCAATGTATTGAAATTCATTAATAGGTATACCTAAATAAGATACTACAATTTTCTCCGCACTACAGCCCAAGTCTATTAAACGCTTTTTCATTTCATTGGAAATCGCGATGCCTAATTTCATTTTACCAAACAACTGCAACAATGCTTTATAATAAGCAGGGTCGCGTTGAACAGCAGCCGTAATATCGAATCCATGGAAAGTAACGATCAGAGGAATATTCAGTTGTTGGCATACCTTCATCAACTCTACCCCCATCACTCCAAAATGGACATGAAGCAAATCGATACCGTTTTTCTTTAATGCTTCAGAGTATCCCCTTTTCTTTTTACCGGAAACATAATAGGAGAAATGCTTCAATAAAGGCAGCAATTTATACCTGATCTTGCGAAACAATAAACTATCTTCTGGAATCACTTCCAAATGATCAAAAGGGAAGGTTTGCAAATTCTCTTCTTTATTACAGATCACTAATGCAATATTCAGCCTGGAACCTTTGACTTGGCGATATATCCAGGATTGTGTGTAAGGAAGATAGATCTGAGTTCCTATCGCAATTTTCATATGGTGGAACTGTTTTTAACAGTGCTTGTTTTATTTCCTGAAACCTGACCCAGCCACTCTGAAAAACAAATGATTCTCCAAGGATCGAAATTGAAGGCACGTGCTTCTTTTTGAATTTGATGCAGGTAATCAAGAGCGGCCTCCTTCTTAATAAATCCAGCCCGCTCTGTATTAGCCTGAGCAATCATTCGTTCAAACCAATCCTTCCCTTCTTCTTTTAACCAACGCTCTTCGGCTGAAACAAAACCCATTTTATCTCGACGCTGTAATATTTTAGTAGGAACAATATCCTTGAATGCTTTTCGCAAAATATACTTACGCTCTCCTCTTCGGTACACTAAATGTTCAGGCAGTCCCAATGTAAATTCTATCAACCGATGATCCATAAAAGGAACGCGGGATTCAATAGAAAAAGCCATGGAAGTACGGTCTTCATAACGCAACAAAGAAGGTAAAGGATCTTGTGTAACCTGATTGTATAAACTGTCCTTCAAGCTATTGGGCCATGCAAAGCGTTCCTTGAGTTTCTTATTATTGAGCCACGACGGAACGTGTTGTTTGAATACCCGGTATCGATCGGGTAATAGGTTGATCAATCCTTTAGGTAATTTATGTTGAATCGCTCCTAATATAAAACCGACTGGCCATTTGCCATTATATTTTTTGAAGGCCTTCAGCTCCTTGAACAGTTCTAGAAACATTCCTTTGCTCATCAAACCAATGTACATCGACATGTCATTACCGGCATAACCGGCCAACTGTTCGTCGGCACCCTGACCGTTTATCATGACTGGCAAATGATTGCGCTTCGCCTCTTCAAACACACACCATTGACTAAACTGCGAAGTAGAACTGAACGGATAATCCATGTGCCAGATTAACTGATCGATCTCTTGCTGCAGTTTTTCAAAAGAAGGAAATACTTTATGAGGTTCAGCATTGACACACTTGATGATTTCTTCAGCATACTCCCATTCATCGTAACGTTTGTCTATCGAACAAGAGGTAATTGTTTTTATAGTATGCTCTTTCAAATCCTCCTCATTCAACACTTCGCGCATCAGACTGATAATGGTAGAAGAATCAAGCCCACCGCTGAGGGCAGAACCTATCGGAACATCCGATCGCATGCGCAAGCGTACGCTGTCTTTTAATAAACTAGCAAACTGAGTGATGGCTTCGTCTTCTGTTCCTGACCAAGAGCGAGGTGCTAAATGATACCAGCGATGGATATCGTGTTGATGGCTTTGAAGATCAACTTCCATATAATGGCCGGGAGCCAATTGGAAAATATCTTCTTCAAATGTTTCTACGGTATGATCCAGCATACCGTAACGTAAATAGTCGTATGTGATCTGCTCGTTTAACTTAAATGTATAATGAGGGAGTAAACGTAATTGCTTCACCTCAGAAGCGAAGGCCGTATAAGAAGGAGTGTTGGTATAGTAAACCGGTTTCACCCCAAACCGATCACGTACAGCATATAGTTTTTGTGCTCTGATATCCAGTAAAACAAAAGCAAACATTCCATTGAACTTGTGCAAAGCAGCGGCTCCCCATTCCTTCCAGGCTTTTAGAATAACTTCAGTATCTGTAGACGTTTGAAAAACATGTCCCAACTGCAGTAGCTCAGCTCTTATTTCTAAGTAGTTAAAAATTTCGCCGTTGTAAGTCAATGCCAAATCTTCTTCTTCCAACATAGGTTGGTGGCCGGCAGGGCTAAGATCTAAGATAGATAGACGCCGATGTCCCAATCCAACTTTCCATGAATTTTCTTCCAGAGAAAATGGAAGCAATTCATGATGAGAAATACTTTTTTTATCCGTATCGTGACCTGAAAATCTTTGCAGACCAACTTCTTTGTTCCATAGTAAAAAGCCTTCGTCATCAGGACCTCTATGAGCAACAATAGCATTAGCTTGAACTAAAAACTGTGCAGAAATATGACTTTTATTTATAACAGCTGTAATCCCGCACATAAACCGTTAAGTTGTCAACCAATAAAATTTCAAGCCTTTGCATACTATGAATTAAGATTAAAAATACACAATTAAGGCCGATTTTCGAAGATTGAGGACTAATTTTATAAGGTCAGTTATGTCCTCTTATTCTTCAAGACAGACAGTAAAGACGAAGAGGAGATCAAAGGAGTAATCTTTTTACTTAACTCATGACTGCGCGTTCCCATCTGCTTGAGTTCATCTGAAGACAGACGAACCATCTTTAACAGGCTTTCAGTCAATGCTTCCAGATTACCTGTTAGAACGATAAAGCCATTGTAGTCATTCTGAACAAACGTCAGCGCTGCACCGCAGGCTTCTGAGCAAATGATGGGAAAACCTGCTGATGCATACTCGTGAAGAACTACGCCCCAAGGTTCGTTAAGGCTTGGTAAAACAAAAACTCCACCTTCGTGCATTTTTTCAGCCAGTTGTTCCGGTTGCATAAAATTCATGATTTGAATATCCTCATGAGCATCGAATGTTTCGGCTAAAGGCCCATTTCCAATCAATACTAATTTCCAGTTGTGCGGCTGTACCTTTTTACTCTTGAGGAAGGCTTCGATCAATAATTCTATTCCCTTTACGGGAGCAAATCTACCGGTGAAAACAAATTGCTTGTTTACTTCCTTCGGTAGATCTTCAAACCTGAACAAATCCGTATCGGCAGATAATAGATTCCAAATGATTTGTTGATTAGAGTAACCCAATCGCTTGGCAAATTCATATTGATAGGTTCCGGGAATCCAGATGAAGTCAAAATATTTTTTATACAACCACCGGCTGAGGATCATTACCGCATAATTTTTCAAAGAAGGTTTCCATTGGTTATCAAAACCACTTACCACTATTGTGCCTTTTCTTCTGACTTTTACAGATGCTTTCAGGTAGTCGCTGTCCATGCGGCCTGAAATATAAAGCAGCGGAGGCGATAAGTCGATCAATAGTTGTTCCAACCGAGCTCGACTCATTTCAGAACGCTTGTAATAATGTACTCCTTCCAAAGCGGGCAATTCAAAAGGCGTGTGCAATCCTTTGTCCCAGAACACGACATGCACCTTGGCTCCATGATCTTTCACAAGGCTTTTGATCACAGCCAGAGTATAACCCATGACTTCCGAATAAAAATAAACGATATTCATTGAAGGAACATTCTTTCTATTCCACAAGATAATAGTTTGAACGCTTTATAACACTACTCTTCTTTAAAAATGACTTTCAACTGTGTAGCCAGGTAACGAGTATAAATACGGGTACCTTCAATATTGGTATGTGTCATGTCTCTAAAATACCGCACCTTCTGAAGGCTCGTCATATCTACAAAATTGATGTAAGTCAACTTTTCTTTTTGAATCAGGCCATCCAGGTAGTGTTGGAATTTTACCCGATTAGCAAGTGTATAAATACCTTTCGTAAACAAAGGAGTAGTAATGACAATGACTTTCATTCCTTTCGATTTACAAAGCTTGATGATCTTGTGAAAGTAAAGCTCATCAAGCTGTTCTACGTTTAGTGTATCTTTTGGAGTGAACAATGTATCGGCAGGAGTAAACTTTTTATACTTCATATTATAGAGCAATTCAGTGCCAGCGGTCGTATCGAATTTACACGGTGGTCTTTTAGCGCTCAACCAAAACATAGACCCCAACTCATAATGTTCATTGAAATCAATATAACGAGTTAAAGGAATACCGGTATATAAATAATACTTCCAGGTTGGCACATTGTCTTTGTAAACCTTGTTGATTGTATCCTCAAAAAAGTAAGGCATGTATTCATAATCCTTGAAGGGATAAGTATAACCGGATGAAGAATGAAAACATAATTCATCCGCATTCAGAATTAATGTTCCTACTTTATTGCGTTCCAAATATTTTACTAGCAAGACATAGTTATCGGCATAAGAAGAACCGGAGGTTCCTATATTCATTCCCTTCTTACCTGTAAGCGTATTCAATAAAGGCACATCTACCATATGAAAAACTCTGGAAGAACCCATTGCTGCATAATCCAGAGTATCACCTTTTCTAATCAATGTCCAGTTTTTCTTAGACTGATCCGATTTGTGATCTCTAAACAAAGCCGTATATCCACAGCTCAACAAAATACTTATTACATAAGTAAGTACTACAAATACAGCCGCATTTCTGATCAATTGTTTCATTACTAAAATTGAAAATAAATAAACTCTGTGGCTTTATGAAAATTGATGCTAAAGAATACCAGATAAATCAGGAACATATAAAATCCCCATCTCAGTCCTTTGCTCCATGACAAATCCAACTGACAATCCTTACCTCGATTGATCCACTCAATGATGAATAGCAGCAGAACCAAGGGCATCATCCGAAATGGACTAAAGAAATAATAATCAATTGGCTTAAAAGAATGAGTAGCAATGGCCTGGAAATAATGAATAGCTTCCATTAGCGACACACTTCTGAAGAAGACCCAGGCAATGCAAACCAATACAAAGGTCATGATCATTTGAGCCCCTTCTTTGATAGAAGGCAACCTTCTATTGTATCCAATGTAAGGAGTCAATTTTATTTTATCAGGAAAAAAGATCGAAGGAATATACATTAAGGCATACAAAACACCCCAAACAACATACGTCCAATTTGCTCCGTGCCAAAGGCCACTCAGGAAAAACACAATCAATATATTTCTAAAGGCGCTCACTTTACTGACACGATTACCTCCTAAAGGGATATAAATATAATCGCGAAACCAAGAAGTGAGTGAAATATGCCATCTTCTCCAAAACTCAGGAATGGTGCGTGAGAAATAAGGCGTTTTAAAATTGAGTGTAAATTCAAATCCAAATAATTTACCAAGTCCTATGGCTATATCTGTATATCCGGAAAAGTCACAATAGATCTGTATGGCGAAATAGAAAACACCTAACAGTAAAACAGAAGAAGGCTGCGTGGAGTAGCTTCCGAAAATGCCATCCGCTAAAACACCACAGCCGTCTGCGATCACAATCTTTTTAAAGTAACCCCATAAGATGAAACGTAAACCTTGCACTGCTTTGGGGTAATTAAAATTACGCCTTACCAAAAACTGCGGAAGAAAGTCTTTTGCTTTCATGATAGGTCCGGCCACCAATTGTGGAAAGAAACTAATAAAAGCAAAGTAAGCAATGATATCTCCTGTAGGTTTCAATTCTTTACGGTAGACATCAATTGCATAACTGATGTTGTGAAAAGTATAAAAGCTAATTCCAATCGGCAGGATAATCTTAAGTGTAAAATCATCCACTCGAAAACCGGCGGTGGACAATAATTCAGCGAAAGAAGAAGCGAAAAAATTATAATATTTAAAGAAACCTAAGAACAAGAGGTTGGCTACAATCGTAGCACTCAGGATCAACTTACGTTCGATAGGATCTGTGCGCCGTTCGATCCAATAGCCGGAAGCAAAGCCAAATAAACTACTCAGCCCCATAAGAATCAAAAATCGATAATCCCACCAACCATAGAATACACAGCTAGCAAGGAGCAAGAAAAAATTCTGTAATTTTAATCGATTAGATAAAACAAACCAATAAATAACAAATACAAGGCAGAAGAATACAAGAAATACAAAGGAGTTAAAAAGCATATTCTCGTACTAAAGTCTATTCAATAAATTTTTAAATCTAACCAATTGACGTGTTATATATTTGATCACAGAAGGTTTACGCTGATCGATACCTTTTAGCCAATGATTAACAGGTGGCAAATCTAATTTATAAGGAATGACCACATTTTTCTTTGCAGAGGAAGTATTCAATAACTGCTCGCACAAATTCAGCCACTTATCTACTACAACGGTCATAGAATGATTTTGAGTAACAAAGTGACGGGCATTAATAGATAATGCATTGAACAGGACAGCATGTTCCGCTAGTCGTTCAATAGCACTTGTAAAATCCTCGTCTCTATCCAATACGAGCAAACCGGTTTCTCCATCTTTTATCAATTCAGGAATGCCGCTTCGGATGGATAAACAAACAGGAACCAATCCACAAGCCATGGCTTCCATCAGTATAATCGGCAAGCCTTCATAGTCGGACAACAGTACGATGATGTGTTTATCTGTCAGCTGTAGTTGAATATCTGCACTTGGTACAAAGCCTTTGTAATAAACAGGTAATCCTTTTCCTTCTTCTTCTATGATAGCCAATACTTTTTCTTTCGCAGGACCATCGCCATATATATATGCCTCTACCCCTTTTACGTCACGCACTACCCTGCAGAAGGCTTTAGTCAATAAAGAGATCTGTTTGGCTTCCTCCGTTAGTTTTCCAGCATAAACTAATTTCAGAGGCGAAAGGCATTTTGGTTTTAGATAATAAGGAACAGGAGTACCGCAAGAAATAATTTCTATTGGAATATTAGAAGTATTGAGTGGAGTGACTTTGTCTTTCAATAATTCGGATACACATACCAATGCACTGAGGGTAAAATCATTGGATGTCTTTAGGAATTCCTCCTGCAACCAATGATAACGTTCATCGTCTGTATGTAAAACACCGATCACTGGTATGCCCGCCGCTTTGATCCACTTGCCGGCAAATAAGGCAGGAAGTGAAGCATTGGCTATAAATATATCCGGAGGATTTTTACGGATTTGTTTCAGACACCACTTGATGCGGTCTTCTGTATTGTCTTTATATTGAGAGAAAGAATGATGAGGTAATACTTCGCAATGAAATCCTTGCTCCTGCATGTAAAGGCAAGTAGAAGATTCCTTGGCATGGTGATCACTGAAAAACAACAACGATACTTCTACACCTGTTTGCTTCAATGCAGGTGCAAAACGTTTTATCCATTCATAAGGTCCGCCAAAATAATTTTTGCCGTCATGACTACATATGGTGATTTTCAGTTTAGACTTTCTCATTCAGTGGGCTTTGTCAGGTTCAACGACTGGAGATAAAAATAATCCGACGTACACAAGTTTTTCCAATCTTCCGGATGTCCTGGTTCTATGTCCGTCATAAAAAGAGATTTAGGCATTACCTTTAAAGGCTGCAAGACCACATCTTCGCCTTTGTGCAAGTCTATCCATTCGTATCGGGCATTCATTTCTTTATGGTAGGCCATCGCTCTTCCGGATATCAGATCCATGTATGCTGTGCGAAGATTATTGACTGGAAACAAATGAATGGTCAAAATGAAAACCAGTATCCATTGAACGAATAC
>JACMQM010000378.1 GCA_014376985.1 Cytophagaceae bacterium
GCTGTACCATTACCGATAGCGATGGCTTCAATTTCATATTTCTCACACCAAGCCATGATGGCCGCTCCGCTTTGTGCCGTCTGACGCTGCGGTTCGTGTGGATAGATGTTGGTATTGTCAATCAATTTCCCCTGACGATTCAGCGCCACCATTTTACAACCGCTGCGGAATCCTGGATCTAAGGCTAAGATATTTTTCTGTCCCAAAGGAGAAGACAACAGCAATTGTCTGACGTTGTCGACAAACACTCGAATCGCTTCTTCATCGGCTTTGCCTTTGGAAGACAAACGAAATTCTGTTTCCAGCGATGGTTTCAACAAACGTTTGAACGCTCCTTTACTTGCTTGCTGCATCAATTCTTTCCAAGGACCAGATGACGTAATGTATTTAGTCTCGATGGATCCGATAGCTTGTTCTTCATCCGGCACGACATCCAAAGACAAAACCATCTCTTTTTCGCCTCTGCGCATCGCCAATAAACGATGTGAAGGAACGGAAGATAATTTTTCTGACCATTCGAAATAATCACGGTATTTTTCTCCCTCTTGCTCTTTACCTTTTCCTACAGCGCTTACCACCATGGCCGTTTGCTCAAAAATCTTACGCAATGAAGCACGTAATTCCGCGTCTTCGTTGATGATTTCTTCCACGATATCTCTTGCTCCGTTCAACGCTTCTGTTTCATCTTTCACTCCCAGCTCCGCATTGACAAAGGCGGATGCCGCTTGTATAGGATCTTCTTTCCCTTGCGCCAACATCAGAACAGATAAAGGTTCCAGTCCTTTCTCTTTTGCCATCACGCCTTTTGTTTTGCGTTTTTGCTTGTATGGCAAATACAAATCTTCCAACACCGTCATCGTTAACGCGGCGTTGATTTTCTTTTCCAGTTCCGGTGTCAGTTTATTTTGTTCGGTAATCGATTTCAAAATTGCGGTGCGTCGTTTGTCCAATTCCCCCAATTGTTCGTAACGATCACGGATGGTGATGATCTGCACTTCGTCCAAACTGCCTGTTTGTTCTTTTCTATAACGTGCAATGAAAGGCACGGTGCCCCCTTCTTCCAACAATTCTACCGTAGCCTTCACGAAATTCTCTGGAGCGGAAATTTCTTTGGCGATTAATGCGACGTGTTTTAGTTCCATGTGTTTGTTTTGTCAGTGATCGGTTGTCAGTGGGGAGTATAACCAGCTGCACAGCTTCCACTTTTTATTGTTAGTAATTTATTTTATTTCTATATCGTCCTTCTGGCCCCTGATCCCCTGAAGGGGACTGATTGAGAAACAGAGCGAAGAAACAGTGTTATCACTTTACTGTCCAACGGCTCTGATGCGATAACCCTTACTCCTCAATAACTCCAACACCCCTTTGTCACCGGGTAAATGCGCCGAGCCAATGGCAGCGAAGGTTGGCTTACGCAACATCATCGTTTCGATGCGAAAGGCCATCAGTTTGTTGCGGTCAGTAAGTAAAGCCGTTTCTATGCTGTCGCTCATTCCTGAAGTGGCGATGAGCGCGTATAAATCTAGTAGCTTACGTTCTTTGTATAGATCTATCATCTTCTCAAATTCCGCGCGGCTGTCTGTGGGGTTGTTGACAAAATCCTCCAGTTCCTTTGCCTGATCCTTCAATGACATAGAAGAAAGCGCCTGCATTTGTTCATCAATGGTTTCTATACCCGCTATTTCTTTTTTCTTTTTTTCTCCTTGTTCCTGCAGGTATATATCCAGCGGATATTTATAATCTGCATTTTCCATCGCTTCTGTAAAAAGAGAAATGGAGAATAAAGGTTTGATGCGATCGATCAAAATGGCTTTCCATCCGAGCGTTTCTTTGGCGTAGACTTTAACCTTATCATATGATTCAGGACTGAGTAAAGACTGTAAAGTTATACCATCCGGCATCATGACTTTGTCCATGGCTGCTTCCTTGATTTCCTTCTTGTCAAACTTCAATTCCCCTGCAATGATGTCACAGTGTTTGAAGCAATACCATAAGGAATCCCTTTTATTATTCACTTGTTCGAAGACCCTTTTATCACGCAGATGAATCGTGCCGAACACATAGGATTTATGAGTGAGTGCGCCGCCACTGATTTCATACAGTAATGAAGTATTTACCGCTTGACTGTACACAGAAGTCGAAGCACAGAGCTTTAGAACCAATAAACACAACAATAATCTTATCATTATTTTAGGGGAATGACAGCTCTAACTTTATATCCTTTTTCCATTAATAAATTCAGCACACCTTTGTCTCCAGGTAAGTAAGCACATGAAAGGCTTGTCATGGTAGATTGTTCAGTCATCAAAGATTCCATAAGGTTAACAATAGTTGTAATCTGTTCTTCATTTGGTATACGATCTTCAAGCAAAACATCCGTAAAAAGAGAATCTGCTTGCAGAATTAAAATCAGGCCATACGGATTCTTCAAACGGCTATTCATGTATAAGTGCAGCATTTACTGTATTTGAAAGTATACTGTATTAGCCGAATCAATAAAACTGATCAGATTTTTAGTTTGTTCTGCAAGAGGGACAGAATTTAAACGACTTGTTTTGAATGAATCGCCACAATTAACAAGTCGGGCTATTTCTTTCTTTTTTTTCTTCGTAGCAAACATCAAATAGTCATCCAATGATTTCCTATAAAAAGCAAGCATGCTATCCTCTTTTACAGAAGATCGAAAACGATATTCATACGGATATTCCGAAGACATTCCATAAGCACAATTATTTATAATAGTTTGCGGCTTTTGTATGTTCCATGTTCCTGGTATTGCGACTCTAAATAGCCGATCGCTAAACGTTTTAATCCGTTTAAGCTCCTTCTTAGTATATAAATCTTTTAACTTAAGAGAACCAGGCAAGTAAAAAAATTCTAACAGCTTCCTGCACTGATCTTTTGTTATTGGCTCATAGCTTTTGTCCAAACTGACAAATGTATTGCATTGGTTAAAGTAATACAATACAGAATCTTTTTCACTGAAAAATTTAGTCCTTATATGATAGTCACGATGATGAATGGTACCAACCAGGTAAGATTTCTGTTTTAAATTACCACCGCTGATTTCATACAAAACAGAAGTATTTGTCGCCTGAGCAAAAACAGTCTCTCCGCAAAAAGAGAATATAATACAGAAGACAAACAGGCGAAGTATCATGTTACAATGATCCACTTAATTAAAAATAAAGCCATCCTCTTTTTGATTTAGTTATCTACATTGTTATTTACCTAGCATTTTGTAAATTGCTTTAAGATGAAAATGACCTCCATGAGAAAGTTATTCGTGTTTTCCCTTTTCCTTTTTGTATTTCTATTTGTGAATCAACCGGATGCCTTTGCGCAGGAAACCGAGGATCAAGGCGTAGCCGCTCCTAAATCGGCCAAGCGTAAAAAAGAAAACCGCAAAGGTCAATCACAGGAAGACCTGGACGCGCAAGACGCTGCGACGACTGAAAAGCAGAAAAGCCCTGAACAGCTGGCCTATGAAAAGAAAATGGCCAAGGCACATAAAGAAAAAGAAAAGAAAAATGCCATCACCCGTAAGCAAGCAGATAAAAAGGCTGCCAAACGTTTGAATAAATCAAAGTCAAAAACGAGGAGTAAGAAGAAGAAGTATGTGAAGTCGCATGGAGGGTAATTGTGAAAAGTGAGTGGTGAAGAGTGAAGAAAACAAAAAAGAGGGTTGTATATACTAACAACCCTCTTTTTTTTTCACTCTTCACTATTCACTCTTCACTATTCACTCTTCACTCTTCACTCTTCACTCTTCACTCTTCACTATTCACTATTCACTCTTCACCCTTCACCCTTCACCACTTACTCTTCATTCTCGTCGTCCTTCGGATAAATATAAAATTGCTTTATTGCGGTATGCTGTGATACCTCTGCCCATTTCTCTACTTCAAAAGTCATGGCAAAAACACCGCAAGTATGGATGTTGCCAAAGGCTTCACTGGTCAAGTATTCCGCCAGGTAGGTAAAACCAGGATTGTGGCCAAACATCCAAACCGTATCGTAATCTTCTGAAATGCCATTGACAATGTTCATGAGTACACGCGCAGAAGCTTCGTATACTTCCTCTTCCCAGTGAATATTTTCGCTCTCAAAACCGACTTGTTCCAGTACAAATTGCGCGGTAAGTCTTGCTCGTTCCGCCGGACTGGAAATGACAAACTGAGGCGTCTCTCCCAATTCTTTCAACCGTAAACCCATTTTAGGAGCATCAGCAAAACCACGCGGATTCAATGAACGGTCAAAGTCTTTGGTACCCGCGTTGCTTTCCTCGGATTTGGCATGTCTGATTAATACTAATTTTTTCATTGCTCGAGCTCAAAAAGTCATTTACGTTGTAATAACAGTATTTTCTCTGACATTTCGGAATAAAAAATTGCGAATTGAATGTGGATAACAGGTTAATTATGTGTGGATAAGTGGAAATATTTGCATTTCTCTCTCTTTTATATTCATCTTTGTCGAATTGTATAGTACACATTACTCCTTAATATATATAAATGTCTAAAAACTTAGTCATTGTCGAGTCCCCTGCGAAGGCCAAAACCATCGAAGGATATTTGGGAAAAGATTTTACGGTAAAGTCATCATTTGGTCACGTAAGGGATCTTCCCAAAGGAGATAAGGCCATTGACATCGCCAATAACTTCAAACCAACATACGAAATAACCGATGACAAGAAGGATGTCGTCAAGGATCTCAAAAAACTAGCAGCGGCCGCAGATGTGGTGTGGCTAGCGACCGATGATGACCGCGAGGGGGAAGCTATTTCATGGCACCTGAAAGAGTCTCTGGACTTGAACGATTCTAAAATAAGACGGATCGTGTTCCGCGAGATCACGAAGAATGCTATTTTAAGCGCTATACAAAGCCCCCGTAGCATTGATGTGGATCTTGTCAACGCGCAACAAGCCCGACGCATTCTGGATCGTCTGGTGGGTTTTGAGATGTCTCCTATTCTTTGGAAAAAAATCAAAACAGGTCTTTCTGCCGGTCGTGTGCAATCAGTAGCGGTAAGACTGGTGGTAGAACGCGAACGCGAAGTTGAAGGACATCAGGCCAAAGCCTTATATAAAGTAACCGGTATTTTCTTATTGGATAAAGGTAAAACGTTGCAAGCTGAATTGGGCAAACGTTTTAACACCGAACAAGAAGCACAAGCCTTTCTGGAAGATTGTTTGAAGTCTGAGTTTTCTGTAAAAGATTTGGAAAAGAAGCCGGGGAAAAAATCTCCTGCTGCTCCTTTCACCACTTCTACTCTGCAACAGGAAGCCAGCCGTAAACTGAGTTTCTCTGTAGCGCAAACGATGACACTCGCTCAACGTTTATACGAAGCCGGTAAGATTTCTTATATGAGAACGGATTCTGTGAACCTTTCTACCTTTGCCATGGACGCTGCGAAAGCTGCGATCACGGAAAGTTACGGGGCTGAATATTCTCATACACGTACCTTCAAAACCAAATCTGAATCTGCTCAAGAGGCCCACGAAGCCATACGTCCTACGGATTTCACCGTGCAAACGGTGGGAGGAGAACGCAACGAACAACGTTTATACGAGTTGATCTGGAAGAGAGCCATCGCTTCTCAGATGTCGGATGCGCAACTGGAAAAAACAGTAGTGACCATTGCTATTTCCCAATCACAGGAAACATTCATTGCCACCGGTGAAGTAATCAAGTTTGAAGGTTTCTTAAAAGTATATTTAGAATCTACGGACGACGACGAGGAAGAGGAAGCAACGGAAGATGTAAAAGGCATGTTGCCTCCGATCGATAAAGGTCAGAAACTGGGCTTGGATCAAATTCGTGCCATTGAGCGTTATTCAAGACCTGCACCGCGTTATACGGAAGCTAGTTTGGTAAAAAAACTGGAAGAACTCGGCATTGGTCGTCCTTCTACTTATGCACCAACCATCTCTACCATTCAAAAAAGAGGTTACGTAGAAAAAGAAAACCGCGACGGCCGTGAACGCAAGTTGAACGAGTTGATCTTAAAAGGAAATAAAATCACGCAAAATACAGTCATCGAAAATACCGGTCAGGAAAAAATGAAATTATTCCCGACGGATTTGGCGATGGTGGTGAATGACTTTTTAGTGGAACACTTCCCTACTGTAACAGATTATTCTTTTACAGCAGGTGTAGAAAAAGAGTTTGACTTAATTGCAGAAGGCAAAACCAAATGGCAAACGATGCTAAAGGATTTCTACACGCCGTTTCACGAGCGTGTAGAATTGACCAATGCCATCGAACGCTCTACCATCAACACCGGTAAAGAATTAGGAGTAGATCCTGTAACGGGAGAAAAGATCATCGCTCGTCTGGGCCGCTATGGTGCGCTCGTACAGATCGGTGAAGCAGACGAAGAGAAAGGCATCAAGCCTCGCTTTGCCAGTTTGCGCAAAGGTCAGCTGATTGAAAACATTACCTTAGAAGAAGCCTTAGATCTTTTCAAACTACCACGCGAAGTAGGTTTGTACGAAGAGAAACCAATGGTTGTCGCTATCGGCCGCTTCGGTCCTTATGTGCGCCACGACAGCAAATTCTATTCACTGAAAAAAGAAGACGATCCATATACCATCGACGATCAACGTGCCATGGAAGTGATCGAAGACAAACGCAAAGCCGATGCTGAAAAATTGATCAAAGAATTTCCTGAAGATCCGGAGGCGAAAGTACTGAACGGTCGTTGGGGTCCTTATATTCAATTCGGAAAACTCAACATTAAAATCCCTAAGGACCGTGAACCTTCTTCTGTTACCTTAGAAGAAATCTTAGTATGGTCTGAAGGCGTTACCGCTAAGCCTTCCCGTTGGGGACGTAAAGCACCGGCTGCGAAAGTACCCGCTGCTAAGAAAGCCGCAGTGAAAAAAGCTCCTGCTAAAAAATCTGTAGCGAAGAAAAGCGCAGCAAAGAAAAAAGCGCCAGCGAAGAAAGCCGTAGCCAAAGCACCGGCTGATAAAGGAGCAAAAGCGCCAGCGGCGAAGAAAGCGGTGGCGAAGAAAAAAGCAGTCGCGAAGAAGAAGAAATAAAATTTCGCATTAAATAAAAAAGGGTTGATTAAAATTTATCATTTTAATCAACCTTTTTTTATGCTCTTGCTTCTTTCTATAACAGCATGCTCTAGAAGTCTATCTTGACAAAAATACTTGCTGCGTCTTAATCAACGTATCGTTTTGTACTTTAACCAAGTAAACGCCTGAATTAACGTTAGGTAAGTTAAATTCTATCTTAACTGACGTGCAATCTAC
>JACMQM010000379.1 GCA_014376985.1 Cytophagaceae bacterium
AGAACTCTTGCTGTCGGCTTTGCGCTCAACAGTAGTATGACTAAGAGGCATGGTGCCGATCTTAAATTCTTTTTGATAACCTGAACGTGTTTTGTTTTCAGGAAGACTTTCCATGGCATGAATCTTTAGATAGCTGTCGCTTGTTGGATTATCGTGTACAAAATGGTAGTCAAATTTCTGCAGACTACTGATATCTGATGCCGGAGCATTTTGCGCTTCTTCTTTTGAAAGTGCCGTCATGGTTAAGCTTATCGTATGTGAGGTGTCAAAGTTTTTTGCTTCAATCACATAGTGGATCGTATGAAACAGGTCTTTACTCAAGGTTAGTGTATCATGGTTCTTGTAGCTCAGTTGAAAATAACCGTTTGCATCGCTGTAAAAAGTACCGTGCGATGAACTTTTAATCTGCACATGATCCACGGATTTGAAGGCATCCGAACGGATTACTCTAAACGATAGTTTTTGAGCCTGCAAAGTAGATGATACGATCAGAAGGCAAGCAAATAGAAGAATCGGAAGTATAAGTTTTTTCATAATACAAGTTTAATCAAACAACCTTCGCTGATTAATGATGAAAGTTTAATTTTTTTATCAATTCAGAAGACATCGTTTGAGCGGAAATGCCATAGCCATTTACCAATATCCCTTTTACTCCGTTCTTAGCTTCGATGGCGTAAACCACCGCTTCGTCTGCTGGATCTGTTTGTCCTTCGAAACGGTAAAACTCAACAATTTCAAAATCTTCCGGATGGAAACGATCCTTGTTGCACAAAATGCAATTTTCATCCAGGTTAAAATCGAGGGTAAATCCGCGCTTGTGCAGGTCGTTAGTGGCCTCAGAGACTGTATCGTAACTATGCATAAACGAATGATTAAGGTTAGCAATTGATTTTACACCAAAAAAGAGCGCATGCCTCTTTTTAAATAAAACTTGAACTGGGAGAGTCAATGATTTTATCGTCTTCAATACGCAACACACGAGCCGGATGTCTTTTTAAGAAATCGTAGTTATGTGTAGCCATTAAGATAGCCGTACCGCTTTTATTGATGTCAAGGAATAATTGCAAGATACTTTCCGCTACTTCCGGATCAAGATTTCCTGTGGGTTCATCAGCGATCAGCAATTGAGGTTCATTCAGTAAGGCACGCGCCACAACCACACGCTGCTGCTCTCCACCTGACAATTGATGAGGCATTTTACCGCTTGAAAAACCAAGGCCTACTTGAATCAATACATCGGTGATGCGTTGTTTGATGGTAGAAGAGTTTTTCCAACCGGTTGCTTTTAATACGAAGTATAAATTTTCAGCAACGGTTCTGTCCTCCAACAATTGAAAATCCTGAAAGATGATACCGATTTTTCTACGCAGGTAAGGGATCTCACTGCGTTTGATTCTCGGAATATCAAAGCCGGCTACGTTAACGATACCTTTAGGATATTGAAGATCTGCGTACAATGTTTTCAATAAGGATGACTTACCGCTTCCGGTGCGACCGATTACATAGACAAATTCTCCTTTCTTAATACTGAAAGAGATATTAGCCAACACTGTTTTTTCATCCTGAAAAATACTGGCGTCCTGAATACTTACAACCGGTTCACTGGAAAATTGCATGCTCACTAGATCGCTAATTTTTTAAGTTTGCCAAAAGGTAGGCTGGCAATTAGGGCGTAAAGCGCTTCCTCTTTGCCTTCCAATCCGTATTTCTTTACTATTTTCTCCGGTCTGTCCGCTCGGAAATAAGAGACAAGCACGAAATTTTTATCCCTCAATTGAATGTAGTCAGGAATCTTAGCCTTTCCTTTCACCTTGATGATGTAAAGCTCAATGCCAAAAAGGTTAGCACTTACTTCTTCCATTCGTTGAGAAGTCTGATTAACCGTTTACTTTTTTGTGATCAGCCAGGAATGTTTCCAAACCGGAAGCTGTCAATGGATGTTTCAATAAAGAAGTGATCACACTCAATGGACAAGTTGCCACGTCTGCACCGATCTCTGCACACTCAATCAAGTGCATCGTATGTCTTACTGAAGCAGCTAATATTTGAGTAGGGTATCCGTAATTGTCGTAGATGTTTTTGATTTGAGCAATCAACTCCAATCCGTCAGATCCGATATCATCCAGACGTCCGATGAAAGGAGAAACATAAGTAGCGCCTGCTTTAGCCGCCAGCAAAGCTTGTCCTGCGCTGAATACTAAAGTACAGTTGGTTTTGATGCCACGATCGCTGAAATAACGAATCGCTTTTATACCGTCTTTGATCATGGGTACTTTCACCACGATTTTAGCATCGATGGTTACCAATTCTTCTCCTTCTTCGATTATGCCTTTGTAATCTGTAGCAATTACTTCCGCACTCACATCCCCTGTTACCAGGTCACAGATCGCTTTGTAATGACGGTATACGTTGTCTTTTCCTTTGATGCCTTCTTTAGCCATCAGGGAAGGATTGGTAGTAACGCCGTCTAATATGCCCAGGTCTTGTGCTTCTTTGATTTCACTAAGATTGGCGGTATCGATAAAGAACTTCATAAGGTGATGTATTACTTTGTTAGTGTGGGATTATTCTAAAGTAAATTTAAAGGAAATGGGGGACCTTTAAAAGAAAAAAGGCAAATCAATTATCGCACCGCTTCAACTACTTACCCTTGCTTTCTTCCGAACCTGGGGGATTTGTAGGAGCTGGTCGTAATGATCTGCCGGTATAAATGTAAGGAAAAAATTAGAATAAATACAGAGGAGTAAAAAAATATGTAAAGTTTGTTAACGGAAGGATTATTTTGAGTTGGATATTAAATAGTTGGTAGGGATTTAAATCATACAGCTCTGTAATTGGGCGTGTCCCCGCTGTTTGCTTACCGGAGATAAATTCTTGCAGTACTGCGGGGTCGGGCTATCCGCTTCAAGTCCTCGCTCGGTTGGCTGTTGGGATATTATGAAAGAGTAACTCGCTGTGGGCTTTCCGCTGCTATCCCTCACGCGAAAATAAAAGAGATCAAAAAATCGGATTATCGTCCTTTCTTCTGATCTCTGATTTTAGATTTCTGATCTCTCTAAAATAGTTTCCTACTCAAATCAAATCCTTCCAGATAGTCTGCTACACGTCTTACAAACATTCCTCCCAAAGATCCATCGATCACTCGGTGATCATAAGAATGAGACAAAAACATCATGTGACGGATACCCAAGCTATCGCCTTCCGGTGTTTCGATAACAGCTGGTTTTTTCACTACAGCACCTAGTGCAAGAATAGCGCACTGAGGTTGTACGATAATGGGAGTGCCCATCAGGTTACCAAAGGAACCGACGTTGCTGATGGTGTAAGTTCCGCCTGTCAGATCGTCCGCAGTCAATTTATTTTGTCTGGCACGTTTAGCCAGGTCGTTAACTTTTTTAGTCAAACCCACAATGTTGAGTTGATCTGCATTTTTGATCACCGGTACAATTAGGTTGCCATTCGGCAACGCGACAGCCATACCAATGTTGATTTCTTTTTTTACCATGATTTTATCACCGTCTATTACAGACACGTTGATCATGGGATAATCTTTGATTGCTTTCACAACTGCCTCAATGAAAATAGGAGTGAACGTCAATGCCGCACTTTCCTTTTCCATGAATTCATTCTTCATACGATTTCTCCAATACACAATGTGCGTTACATCAGCTTCAACAAACGATGTCACGTGTGGAGAGATGCGTTTGGATTCCAGCATGCGATCTGCAATCATTTTGCGCATGCGATCCATTTGTATAATCTCATGTTCGCCACTGTATGATCGCGTGCCTTCTATGCTTGTAGAATCTTGTGCAGGAGTTTCTGCATGGGATGTGTTTTGTTTTTCTTCTTTTGCCGGAGCAGTGGTTGCTGCCGGCGCATTTTTACGAAACTCCAGGTATTTGATGACGTCATTCTTAGTCACGCGTCCTTCGGACCCAGTTCCGTTTACATTTTCAAGTTCTTCGAATGAAATATTCTCTTCACGGGCAATGTTCATGACCAGCGGAGAATAAAATTTCTTCGCACTTCCGTTTGTATGTTTTACAGCAGGAGTGGAGGTGTGAACAATGGTTTGCTGAGGTACAGTTTGTTGAGCGACAACCGGTTTTTGTTCTACCGGTTGCACAACAGCAGGTTCTACCGCTGATGTTGTTGCCTCACCTGTTTCTATGATAGCAATAGGACTTCCAACAGCAACGACTTTGCCCTTTTCTGCCAATATTTCTTTTAATGTTCCTCCAAATGTAGCAGGAACATCTGTATCCACTTTATCGGTAGCGACTTCTAGCACAGACTCATCTTGCTCTATCTTGTCACCGACTTTTTTAAGCCAGTTGAGGATAGTGCCTTCCATCACGCTTTCACCCATTTTGGGCATAACCATTTCTTTCAGTGCCATGGAGTCTTAATTAATAAAGTACAAAAATAGTATTTTTAATGATTAGGACAATTTTCCTTCTATTCCCAGGCGAAGTAAATTCATTGCGACGGCAGCCGAGACTTTGATATTGGTATCTCTTTCCTTACCAAATTGGAAGGTTTTAGAAAAGAGTTCTCCCGAATCGGACGCAAATGCCATGCATACAAAGCCTACTGGTTTTTCGGCCGAACCTCCTTCAGGCCCTGCAATACCTGTAATAGCTATAGAATAAGAGGTTTTATATTTGTGCAAAATACCTTTTGCCATGGCTTCAGCCACTTCTAGGTTCACAGCACCTTTTTGTTCTAACAAGGATTTGGAAACCCCTAATTCCTGCTCTTTGATATCATTGCTGTAACTGACAATGCCTCCTTTAAAATAAACAGAACTTCCTGGTACCGAGGTGATCAAGTGTTGGGCATAGCCACCGCTACAACTTTCTGCCAAGGACAATGTTTTCCCGGCTGCTTTCAGCAAATTTCCAATGTGTACTTCCAGGTTAATATCTTCCGTCGCATAAAAATATTTGTCACCTAATAACGGAAGAAGCTGTTCGGTCTGTTGTTTAATACTAGTTTGAAGTAAAGTTTGGTCTTCATTTATTCCTGTTAAACGTAATTTCACTCCTCCATAAGAAGGTAGATAGGCGAGGGATATAAACGCAGGCAATGCTGCTTCCCAATCTGTAATTTGTTCTGCCAGTACGGATTCTCCAACACCTGCTGTTCGAATGATTTGGTGTTGAATAAAAGGTGTCTTGAAATGTTTCTTAAGGGCAGGTAGACCATGATCTTTCATGATGCCTTTCATTTCATAAGGCACTCCGGGTAAAGAAATAAAAACGGTTTGCTGATGTTCGTACCACATGCCTGGCGCAGTTCCGTACTGATTACGCAATACGCGTGCATCAAGAGGAATGTAAGCTTGTTGCTTATTCACATCGGATAATTCTCTCCCCCTGGAAGCGAAGAAGTATGAGACATCAGTTAGGGCATCATTATTTAAGACTAAAGGTTTGCCTAAAAAATCACTCAATACTTTTTTAGTTATGTCATCATTGGTAGGGCCGAGGCCTCCGGTGAGAATGACCAGTTGCGCTCTTTGCGAAGCTTCCTGAAGGATGGTTTCAATTTCTCCGTAGCGATCGCCGACAGAGGATTTACGAATGGTCTTGATTCCTAATAGGCTGAGCTCTGCGCCCAACCATTGGGTATTGGTATCTGTAATTTGCCCATAGAGGATTTCATCACCAATGGTAATGACCTCGGCATATATTTCTCTCATTAGGGAATGATTAGCGTCTGATCAATAGATGCTCAATGTACTGTTTTTTCTCGGTATTGAAAACGACCGTGTAAACACCTTCTGGCCAGCTGACGACATCAATACCAATCTCACCTAAGCGAATATTATCTCTTTCGTACAACACTTGTCCAATACTGTTTATAAACTGTAAGTTACCCGGATCTTTGATGTCATCTCCAAAGCCGATACTCTTAGTAGCAGGGTTAGGAAACACACTGATCCCAGTGGTCAAGGTAGCGGTAATCGTTTTTTGTTGTGAACTGCTGCATCCTTTATCATCTGTGGCTGTAAGCGTTACGGTATAAATATTTGCCGTGGTATAAGTATGCGAAGTGTTGGTGACATTGCTAGTGCCGTCTCCATCACCATAATCCCATATTATAGAAGTATAGTTTTGTGAGCTGCTGAACATATACAAGGTCGCATCAGAAGGCAGGGTTAATGTGGTTGTTTGTGTTCCGAAATTAGCTTTGGCTGTCGCTGTATTATTCACGTACAAAGGCGCTCTGGAAGTACTTTCATAAAGAGAATCGGCACCGGCTGCATACAATGTATCAGCTGTAGATACGTTTGTCTGCACGAATGTTTTAGCGCTTGCGATGCGGTTGATATCTGTCAGGTGATCGTAAAAATTGAACTTGTTTCCATTACCAGGAGCGAAAGTAATGTTCTTGGTTTCGTTTTCACATAAATAATAAATAGCTCCCGTTGGTATCTTACTTGTTTTCATAGAAACAAATTTCGTTTTAATGTTGTCCGCATTGGTTTGCAAACTGGTTAGATTATCAGCTGCCAATATCGCAAAAGCGATAGTACGCACTTCGCCTGGGGCTAAAGAAAGGATTTGAGCACCCGTTAGGTTCGCAATGTCAAAACCACTGCTGCTGGTCATTCCTGCCGCTGCTCTTCCCACACCATTTTTCATGGTTTTGTATTTTAAAACACTGCTGAATGCGCCGCTATTTGGATTGATGTTGCTGACATCCGGCACAGTACCATTATCCATGGCATAATAGGTAACATTTTCTTTTGTCAGCAATTCAACTCCTGCATAAGGTCTGCTGGCTATTGTGCTGTAGGCATACCCCATTTTTCTGGTGTAATCAAATCCTGCTCTGTTTTTATTGTATTCTGCACCAGGGCCAATGTCCCAGTCACAGAACAGAGCGGCATACAAGGTATCCAATATAGCAGGTGTATTATTTTTGATTTGATATTCTACAATGAAAGATTGGTCAAGACCTGTCTGATCAAAAGTATAAGAACGTTGTTCTACTTCTACTCCTATAATGATGGCCGCCAGAGAGTCATTGAATTGATTTCGAATCTCCATGTCTTTGTAGGCAGGATCAATGTATTTAGGTGATTGTATTACTTTGAATTCATTGTCCGGAGTACCAGAAGTCCCTCTCACACAATCACTCACTTTATTGCCTGGAGCTCCGATCAGCAAACCTCCTTCATACAGGAGGCTGAAACCATTGTATTGAATGCCTTCTCCGTTTTGTTGTGTGTCAAAACCGATCAAGCCATTAGACGTAATAGTGGATAATATTTTACTGGTGCTGATGTCTAGCATACTTGGATTGATTACTACATAAAAATGCTGGTAGTCATTGTAACCCGTTAAAGGATCGACATAGCCTAACCGGAAATGAACTTTTTCGCTTTGAGCTGCAGAAGGTTTGATCTTAAATTTCAAAGGAAAGCTTGTCGTGACCAAACCATTCATCGTTCCGATCACACCAGGATTGATGGAGGGGGTAATGATACTAACGGAAGAAGAAGTACTACTGAAATAGATCGATAAATTGTTGGTAGGCTGCAAATAGTTCCAAAGATCAAGGGTGATAGTAACGGTGTCATCGACCAGTAAATGAGTGCCGTGCTTGCCGGTGGCAGTGAAAGAACGCATGCGTATACTAGGGCTTGTGTTATCTGTGAGTGCCCGGTACATATTCAATCTGCCTTTCCCTAACTTTTCTTTAAACGGTAGATTTTCCTGGTAAAAGTCAATAGAATCGGATGTGACACGCAAGAGTTCTGCAATTTGTAAACCCGTCATAGCAGGATAGTGCGAACGTAATAAAGCAGCAGCTCCGGCTACAAAAGGAGAAGATAAAGAAGATCCACTATTACTGATGTAATTGTTGCCTATATTGGTTGTATTCAAAGCTGTACCGCAAGCACCCATATCTACAGAGTAGGCATACGTTGCGGCCAGACCGGCTACAATGTCACGAAATCTTGTGCGTATGTCTATTCGCTTTCCCGCACTTGTAGAATAAATGGTATCCAGCGCACAAACGCTCAATACATGATTGTATGCTGCAGGATAAAAATCTCCTTCCAAATCATAATTACCTGCTGCCGCTACAATAGTAATATCTTTATCGATGGCTGCGTAATCTATTGCCAATTGCAAGGTTTCAGAATAACCACCTAAACCACCCCAAGATAAATTGATGATTTTACAACCATTATCGGCGGCATATTTTATTCCTGTGTATCCTGCTACAATGGCATCTCCGCCATCGGAAGCCGCTTTGATGGGCATAAATCGACAATTATAACCGCTTCCTACTACACCAATATTGTTGTCGGCTTCTGCCGCACAGGTACCGGCTACCTGAGTGCCATGATCATTGGTGGGATGAACAACGTTGAAATCATTGTCTGCAACATCTTTACCCGGAACAAATTTATTTTTAAGGTCATCATGTGTAATTTCAAATCCTGTATCTACTACTCCGATAATAACACTTGGACTTCCTTTCTCAATATCCCAAGCTTCAAAAGCGTGTACGTTTTGTAGGTTAAATAACAATTCTCCTCCAGGGTTAGCATTGGGATCATTAGGAATATAAGAAGGAGAAGGGGTATAGTAGGGTTCGCAATAATCGAAGTAACCAAAGCCCATTAAGAAAATAATAGTGCCATCCATGTCCATAGTAGAAGGATTGTACTCGACAACATATACAAGTTCTAATTTAACCGTATTTGATTTTAGCGTGTTGCTTCGTTCTTCCTCAGTGATAGGGAAAAGTGCGCTGACAGAAACAATATCTAAAGGATAAAATAGTTTGGACAAAGCCTGATCACCTTGTTCTAAAAAAGAAGAATGGGCTTCTTTTAGTTTTACAATGAGTGTGTTATTCAACCGATCTGAAGGGCCAGATACTCGTTGATTTCTTTGAGCACTTTGCTTATACTCAAAAACTTTTCTCTTTTTTACTTGCCCAAATGATGCTGTCTGTATCAGTATCAAAAATGCCAAGAGGAGTGTCGATACGAAACTGAATGATTTATTCATATATAGATAAACGTATACTGGCTTAATACGGTTTTAGGTTCAATTAGTGATTAAACAATTCGAATTAAATATAGTTTAAGGGCGTTATATTTCAATCATTTTTCAATTATTTGTATGTCAGGTATTTGTGTTGTTGTAAAGCCTTTTTGAAACTCCTGTAAGAAACAATTATCACTACACTGATTTGCAAATATCTTACAGTTCTGAAGTTTCTCTGAAAGCGTAACGGTGTGAATTATTTTTAATGAAAACAAGTTTATAACTTGGTACAAAGATTATCCCCTCTTTTGATAGTAACCCCCCTTTATGGCTAAGAACAAAGAACCGGAACATAAGCTGATTATCCGTAACGCAAGGTTGTCAGATTACGATGATTTGAAAGAAATCATGGACGATGTCTATGCAGATATAGTCAATGGCGTATGGACAAAAAAAGAGTTCAAGTCTCTGCTGAAGGAGTTTTCAGAAGGGCAGATCTGCATTGAAGACAACGGTAAAGTAGTCGCTGCTGCCTTTAGTTTGATTGTCAGTTATTCCATGTACGGTGATAAACACACCTACAATGAAATTACTGGAAATTCTTTATTCTCAACACATGATTCTAATGGCGATACATTATATGGTATAGATGTATTTGTGCATCCCGAATACCGCAACATGCGCTTGGGGCGGCGATTATACGATGCACGTAAAGAATTGTGTGAAAAACTGAACCTTCGCGCTATTATCGTAGGCGGTAGAATTCCCGGTTATAAAAAACATCATAAAAAACTAAGTGCCCGTCAATACATTGAGGAAGTAAAGAAGAAAGAAATTCTTGATCCGATTTTGACGTTTCAGTTGGCCAATGACTTCCACGTGCGGAAAGTGATTTCCAATTATATGCCGGAGGACGAAGAATCAAGAAC
>JACMQM010000009.1 GCA_014376985.1 Cytophagaceae bacterium
CCTCTTACTTTTGCATACCAAATCGAAAGAAACGGTAAACGGAGTGGTAGTTCAGTTGGTTAGAATGCCTGCCTGTCACGCAGGAGGTCGCGGGTTCGAGTCCCGTCCATTCCGCAAAAAGCCTTGAGAGTAATCTCAGGGCTTTTTTGTTTTTACACCGTTTTAATTGATTAACAGCATATTGGTTGTTCCTATTTGATACTAAAAACCAATGGATATTCATCTATCATGAATTTCTTCTTATACTCTGTGGATTTTAACAAAATAGCCGCTTCATTTCGTTTAAAGTAGGAAATCTCGGTTCCTATCAAATCCAGCTGGTATTCCTTCTTACCAGTTTTAGCATACACAATAAAAACTCTACGTTCTGCTCCTTTCTGAAAAGAAAAATTCATGAATACAGGGGTCTGCGTCATAGATACCAGCTTAAAATCTTCTACCGTTTCTTTGAGACGCTGTAAATAATACCAACTCAATTTTTTTTGATAATTTTCTGAAGAGTGTCCTACTACACCACTTCTTGAATACAAGCCAGAGGGATTGGTTCCTGTATCTGTCACACTATATAAAAAAGCCTTATCAATATTCGATTTCATGATCATTAGCATGGATCGAACCAACCAAGCGGCTTGTGCATCTGCTTGTGTAGGCAGCGTTTCAGTCGTCGGCACTCGTTGCGTAGAATTATTTGTATCGTAACCATATTCGGAAAGCCAGACCTCTTTACCAGGAAAATAAGTATTCACATAACGCTTCACGATTTCCAATTTTTCATCCAGCTTATCTGCTTCAGGTGAAATACCAATAGATTCCGCAGCAGAAGATTGAATGTCTACTGAATTGGAATAATGGTGAAAATTGATGACATCTGAAGCAAACTTCCCATCTTTCCTATATTGCTTGAACCACAAGTCCATGGCTTTGATGTAATCGATCGACAATCTAGCCAATCCTCCCATGACAACTTTCATATCCGGGTTGGCTGTCTTGATGCCTACATTAGGGCCCATTGTACCACAATGTCCGTCGTATGCCGCAGACATCATAGCTGCAAATTCATAAGGAGAGAAATAAGCCTGCGGACCTTTCCATGTTTTATCCGGTTCATTCCAGACTTCTATATACTCTAGTAAATCCAAGCCAGAACGCTTTGTATTGGCAGGAGATCCTGTCCAGAATGGTTGTTCATCAATGGTCAACAAATTAGTCGGAATCGTTTTCTTACCATAACGTGCACTGAGCTGGAAGAGAAACTTGGCGTAACGTAAGTAAGAGGCAGCTGTTTCAGGATTTGTTCCCGGAGCGATAGGTTTCCAATCCTGATTAAAATTAGGATCTTTAGAGGTGTTGAACCAATTCGGAGTTTGGTTGATACAAGGCACCACAACAAAGCCCTCCTGCTTCATCGTTTGATAATGACTATCGAAGTTTCCGGCTCCTGATCTTGTGGGCTCGAAGGTAACTTTATCTGGTAAGCCTTCCATCCATTGCCAATATTGGTATTCGCGTATATATTTAAAAGGACTGAGCACTTCCTTGGGTACCCAGTGAAAGGAGTTGACACCAAAGGTTCCGTAGACATTATTTTGCATTACAAAAGACACGGGTGGGCCAGGAGCAGGACCAGACATGGTACCATAAAATTCCAGTTCCGGAGGAGATGCTGTTTTAACAACAGGAATAGTAATGCCAATATACCTTGCTTGTACATCAACATTGTCCTCTCCCCATTCGTTGTATTTATCAAGGTTCATGTTCACCAATTCCTTCGCTAAAAAAGGTGATGAACCAGCCGCAATTTTAATTCTATGACTC
>JACMQM010000048.1 GCA_014376985.1 Cytophagaceae bacterium
ATTCATGACCTGGGTTTTATTCCCAGAGTAAAAGAAGTAAACGGTGCCGCAATAAGAGGGTTTAAAATCGTAATTGGTGGTGGATTGGGTGCACAACCTTTCCTGGCACAAACGGCCTATGAATTTCTGGAAGCAGATCGTATCATTCCATTTACAGAAGCTGTTATCAGAGTCTTTGACCGTTTTGGTGAAAGATCGAAAAGACATAAAGCGCGTTTGAAATATTTACTTGCTCAGGTAGGACTTGAGGAGTTGATGCGCTTAGTGGAAGAAGAGAAAAAAGGACTGGTATCACAAACCTTAGCGATCGATTATGCAAGCTTCGAAGCTACACCAGCCCCTGCGAAAAGAAATTTTGATGTAGTAAAAGCGGTAGACGAAACCAAGTATCAAACCTGGTTGAAAACTAACGTAATTCCTCAGCAACAAGAAGGGTTTCATGCAGTGAATGTAAAGCAATTATTAGGTGATTTGGCTTCTGACAAAACACGTGTGTTTGCAGCGATCATTAAAAAATATGCTTCAGACGATATTCGTATCACCGTAAACCAAGGATGGTTGTTGAAGTTTGTACAGCAAGAAGCATTGCCTCATCTGTTCAATGAATTAAATACGATAGGCTTGGCAGATCCTGGATTTGATAGTACAGCAGATATTACAGCTTGTCCTGGTACAGATACGTGTAACCTGGGTATCTCCAGCAGCACTGGGTTGTCTGAAGAATTGGAAAAAATGTTGAAGGATGAATATCCGGATATCGTTTACAACACTGACATTAAAATTAAGATCAGCGGTTGTATGAATGCCTGTGGTCAGCATACCATTGCCAATATTGGTTTTCATGGCATGTCAATCAAAAAAGGTACTCAGGTATTACCTGCTATGCAAGTATTATTGGGAGGTGGAGTTGAAGAAGACGGTTCTGGTTCTATTGCTGATAAAATAGTGAAACTACCCAGCAAGCGTTGCTTAGAAGGTGTACGTTATTTGCTGGACGACTACGATGAAAACGGTTTGGAAGACGAACGTTACAATGTATACTACCGTCGTAAAATAGCGGAAGATAAAATGTACTTCTATAAAATGTTGAAACCACTATCTGACTTGGAAACATTGACAGCTGCAGACTTCATCGATTGGGGACATAGCGATCAGTATGTAACAGCAGTAGGAGTTGGAGAATGTGCCGGTGTGATGTTAGATTTGGTAGGAACGCTACTGAACGAAACAGAAGACAAATTGCGTTGGGCTACTCGTCTTTACGAAAGAGGCACGTATGGCGATGCTGTATATGCTGCATATGTTACATTTGTTAGTGGAGCAAAAGCTTTGTTGACCTTGGAAAGCATCAATTGTAATACCCAAATGGGTATCATCAATGACTTTGACAAGCACATGGTACAAACTGGTAAAATTTCATTTACAGGTTCATTTTCAGAAGAATTGTTAATGATCAACAAACAAGAACCGACTAAAGATTTCGCTACACAGTTCTTGGCTAAGGCCTTGACTTTCGTTGAGCAAATCAAATCGTTTAGAAAAGATACGGTTACTGTTTAATCAGTCATGAGCATACACCCTAAATTATCGTTGGTAGGCGCGGGTCCTGGAGATCCGGAACTGATTACGTTGAAAGGACTCAAAGTATTGGCTGTTGCTGACGTGGTGTTGTATGACGCATTGATTGACAAATCAATATTAGAACATGCTCCTGCAACTGCACTTAAGATTTTTGTGGGTAAGCAAAAAGGAGTGTGTCAATTTCCTCAGGAAAAAATAAATGAATTGATTGTGCAGTATGCTCAGTCGCATGGACATGTAGTGCGTCTCAAAGGCGGTGATCCTTTCATCTTCGGAAGAGGGCATGAAGAGTTGACCGTTGCCAAACAACACAACATCGAAGTACAAGTTGTACCTGGTGTGTCCAGCGCGGTATCTGTTGCCGGTTTGCAAGAGATACCTTTGACACGCAGAGGTATCAACGATAGTTTCTGGGTGATGACCGGTACCACAAAAGACCATAAATTATCGAGAGACATCTACCATGCCGCACAGTCGGATGCTACAGCCGTCATTTTGATGGGGATGTCGCAGTTGGAAAGCATCTGTGATGTATTCACCAAGTTTGGGAAATCAAATACATCAGTCGCGATTATTCAAAACGGGACTTTACCAACCGAAAAAGTATTGATCGGTAAAGTAGAAGACATTGTTGCTAAAGTAGCAGAAAGTAAAATCGGTTCGCCAGCTATCATTATAATTGGCGAAGTAGTCAACCTTCACCCTTCGATCTGGAAAGAGAAGTCGCTTTGTATATCTTTTGAACAATAAAATAGAAGAAAACGGAGAACTGATTTCAGTTTTCAGCTCTCATGAATAATCTCTTCCCTGTTTTTCTAAAACTAGAAAACCTTCGCCTCCTGGTCGTTGGAGGTGGGGCTGTGGGAATTGAAAAAACAAAAGCTGTTTTGGACAATAGTCCATTAGCTACTGTTACTATTGTTGCTCCTGAGATTCGCGAAGAACTCAAAGCCTTGCAGGCCAATCATCCGAATCTAAAATTGATTTATGCGCCTTATGCGTTGGAATATTTACAGGAAAAGGATCTGGTCATTGCTGCCACTTGTATTAGAGAATTAAACAAACAAGTGTGGTCCGATGCCAAATTGAATAAAATTTTGGTCAACGTAGCAGACACTCCGGACTTGTGTGATTTTTATCTTTCATCTATTGTCAAAAAAGGAAACTTAAAAATTGCCATTTCTACTAATGGCCAATCGCCCACCATGGCCAAGCGCATACGTGAAGTATTGGAAGGCGCCTTGCCAGAAGAGATTGATCAGGTGCTTGATAATTTGCGTGAGCTGAGGGAGAAGTTGAAAGGTGACTTTGAATATAAAGTAAAAAAAATGAATGATATTACTTCCTCGATGAAGTTGAATCCAGGGGAAGAGAAAGAGTGAAGACCAGATCCTAAGAAAAACTAAGATTATACATTAAACACCATTCTATCCGATGAAAGAAGTTACTGTAGAAGAGCTAAAAAAAATGATTGATGCCAAAGAAGATTTTCAACTCATCGATGTGAGAGAACCGGCAGAATTTGCCGCTGCGAATCTAAAAGGAGAATTAATTCCTTTGTCTTCTGTTCCACAAAATGTAGACAAAATATCCAAAACAAAAAAAGTGATCGTTCACTGTAGAAGCGGAAAGAGAAGTGCGAATGCCATCATCTTTCTTGAAAACAATCACGGCTATGATAATTTATACAATTTAAAAGGCGGGATATTAGATTGGAAAGATAAGATAGATCCGGAGATGTCAGTGTCATAGTCACTAGTGAATAGTCGTTAAACGATTCATCGGTAATAATAAAAAAGCCTTGGAGAAACTCTAAGGCTTTTTTATTTGCTTTTAAACTAACGACTAACTTCTAACGACTAAACCATTATTTTTAAAACCTAAACCTCATCAACCCAATCGCTGCCGAATACAACGGACTTGATTTTCCAGTAAATAGAGAAGTGACATCTCTTGTTGAAATTCCCATTTCAAAACCACCGTCTTCTCCTAGTACAATTCCAATACCGAATGGAATGGCAACACGTGTTTTATAACCCTGAGAAGTACTGGCAATGTTACCACCAATGGTTGTTCCGGTAGAAAGTCTCAGCCATTTTAATACAAAGAAATCTCCTCCAAGTGCCCATACCGCAGTGTTGTAATTTCCAGCGGCAGTGTTGAGCGGTTGCACATAATCCAATCCTGCTTGAATACGTTTTTCCAGAAAAGAAATGCTGGCTCCTATTCTTAATTGAGTAGCCAATGGAACCTTTACACTTTCTCTCTTCGTCCACTTTACAATTTTATCAAATCCTCCTAAGAAATCACTATTGTAAGCCACTGTAGTAAATACGGAGTCTTTTACATCGTATACATTGTCTCTGTAAGTAATGGATCCTATATTCACCACCGAAGCTCCAACGCGTACGTCATGGAAGAGCTCCAGCGTACCACCGATGTCAAATCCTATCCCTTGTCCTACACTTTTGTAGTTGGAAGAAGAACCACCTGAACTGATTTTTAACAAAGAATCCAATCCCGTTAAGCTCGGCATGTAAGCAGCCACACCCGATAACCTTCCATCTTTTGCTGAGATGTCAACATAACCATAGCCTTGGACATATTTCACTGCAACTCCACCATATAAGGCATGTTGTTCATCCAGCGATGCAATTTTTCTTGCATAACCCAAGGTGTAATCCGTTGTCCAGTGCAACTTGTAATTGGAATTGTTGATTATGTTGCCTAGCGACAAGCCATCTTTATTGTAACCTGCTTTAATGCCACCTTTATTGTTGTAGTAATTTTGATATTGATTAGGATCATTGGCTACTGTATCCTGATTGCCGGTAATCAATTGTGGGAACAGATTGGTAGCTGTGGCACCGCTGAAGGCATACTGTGTAAGGTTCAGATTGAAATCCATGAAATATCGCAAAGACGTTTTTACGCTGAAGGCAAAAGAACCGACTTTATCATTCACATAAGAAATACCGATTGGCATAACGTCAACATTAGCAGAGAATGCTTTTCCTGAAAAAGTTTGCGCACCTTTCAATCGATCGAATCCACTGAGAGAATCAGATTTATTGTTTATAAATTTATTTATTTCGTCCGTAGTCACTCCCTGTAGGAATACACTTGCGGAGGCTTCCGCAATACCTATCGTCAGGTTTTTAGTTTCAGAATAACGAATGGCGATATTTGCAGGGTTTACACCCAAAGCCTGGTAATCCGTCAGCATGGTTGTTCCCACGCCAGCACGACCGGTAGCGTTGTAGGCTGCATTTTCAATCTGAGCAAAAAGAGCTGTATGCGATAACAGCAGGCACATCACACCAGAGGTAAATAAGGTAAATCGTTTTTTCATAGAAGGAGAGTTTGCAAAACTAAGGTAATACTTTTGCCTTTGAAAAGCTGCGTTTTAGCGTATATAAAATACCCGCCAGGGAAAGAATAAAAAGCCCTATTACAAAAGGTGTATAAGATGCCGGTAAATGATAATCCGTTAGGGAATCTTGTTGCTGGTGGATGTATGATCCACACCAGATGGCCAGTAAAGTCCGCGGAATCATGCCTATGGTAGAGGCAATCAGGTATTGAAAAATGTTTAAGCGGATGAATGAACACAAAGCAGTTAATTGTCCGAATGAAATCACAGGTGACAAGCGAAGGAATAGGACACTGGTGAAAGGGTAAATTTCCAGAAAAGATAATGCTTTTTTCAAGCGTTGAGAATGGTGTAGCAATTGAATGGTTTTTCCCTGATCAATAAGTGAAATGATCTGATAACCGATGTAGGAAGAAGCGATGTAGCAAGGGAGATAATAGTATAGACTTTCCCAACCCAGGAAATAACCGCCCATCAGAGCGAGTAAAGTAGACGATAGTATACCCAATGAAAGCAAGGGGACCGCAAGTGCAAAGGCAATAATCCAAAATCCTATGGATTGTTCGCCTGTATGTGTGACCAGCCATTGTTGAATGACAACTAATAGTGTTAAATGAAAAAGTGCCATCAAAACCAATTGTACTGCTAAGGTAGTGAGTACAACTTTATAGGTTTTGAGGGCACTGATAAAATTCATAAGGATAGAAAGAAGTGTTAAGCTATAAGTGTATCGATAAATAATTTCACTTACCACTTACTACTAAATTATTTATTCAAGAGTTTGAAAAGTTCATCTAGTTTTGGACTGACAATAATTTCTGTACGACGGTTGAGTCGGCGTGCTTCGGCTGATTTACCTTCTGCCACGGGCAAGAATTCTCCATGTCCCGCAGGCATGACATTCACTGGAGGGAAACCATTGCTGACTAATATTTTTGTAATCGAAGTTGCTCTCAGTACACTAAGCTCCCAGTTGTCTTCAAAGTTGCCGCCTTTGGTTACCGGTACATCATCTGTATGTCCTTCGACGGTAATGTTAAGATCCTTATTGTCTTTGATCGCTTCCGCTAATTTTTTCAATGCTTCCACACCTTTGTCATCCACTTTGATGCTGCCTGATTTGAAGAGTAGTTGTTCCGATAAAGAAACATATACTTTGCCGTCTTTCACTTTCACTGTGATGTCTTTGTCTTTAAATCCTAATAAAGATTTTGTTAATTTATCCTTGATCGCATTCACTGCACTGTCTTTGCGTACCAACACGTTTTCCAGTTCTTTTACTCTTCTTTCTCTTTCGTTCAACTCATTTTCCAATGTGTTGATTTTTAATTCACGCTCTGAAAGGTCCTTGCTCATTTTAGACAATTCAGATTGATTGTTGCTCACAATCTTATTGTGTGTCTTTAATAACTTTTGATACGTATCGTTAAGCGTCTCATAATTGGCTTGAGCCACGCGTAGTTCAGCGCCCAATTCAGACGTGTCTTTCAGCAATGCGCCGTTCAATGCCGTGAACTTATCTAACTCTGCTTGTTTGGCTTTCAGCGTGTCTTCACAATCTGCTTTTTCCGCTTCCAGTGCTGATTTTCTTCTGCTCAGTTCATCAAATTTTTTCTTACTTACAATGCAAGAACTAAGTCCGCAGGTTGCAAGTACAATAACGAATAAAAGTTTTTTCATCATCGTGACTGTAGAGATTTATTTTATACTAAATTTAAATGAATATAAGGAGATAAAATCAATATGGAAACATATACACAAGGAATGTTGCGAGC
>JACMQM010000380.1 GCA_014376985.1 Cytophagaceae bacterium
CGCAAGCAATACGGTCAAATGTCTGACGGTGAAGAAGTGAAAGAAGGAGATTTTGTGAACGGGGAGCTGAAAGAAGTGAACGGGAACTTTAGCAGCAACACCCTTGTTCCTACAAACAGATTAAACAAGAAAGGATTAGCTTTATTTGACAATAAAAAAGTGGATGAAGTTATCGACTTTAACATTGAAGAATTGTTTGACGATCCGATTAACCTGGCTTATGTAACTGGTCGTACGAAAGAAGAAGTGGATCAGATCAAAGGAGCTTATACCTTTGCCATCAGTGGTATTCGTCGTTCGGGAGTAGCTGCGCTTGATCAGGAATTCTTCGATAAAATTTTCGGTCCTGGAAAAGTAACTACAGAAGAAGAATTCACGGCCAAACTGAAAGAAACAATTGCAGAAAACTATCAGCGCGAGTCGGATCAGTGGTTTAATAAAACAGTGAAAGACTATTTTGTAGATAATACGAAGATTGATCTTTCTGAAGATTTCCTTAAGCGTTGGTTATTAGTTTCTAACGAAGGAAAAGTAACGCCGGAACAAGTAGATAACGAATATACTGCGTTTGCACAGGAATTAAAATGGTCATTGATCAAAGGTAAAATCGGAGAAGATAACAAGTTAAAAGTAGAGCACGAAGAAGTGTTGAAACAAGCGAAAGACATGATCATGGCTCAGTTTGGTATCAGTAACATCACCGATGAAATGCAGGAAACCATTGACCGTGTGGCTGAAAACTATCTTCAGAGTGAAGAAGGTAAAAATTACCAGAATCTTTACGAACAAGCCTTTAATGGCAAAGTATTAGACTTTATTAAAGAAAAAGTAAAAATTAATACTAAATCGGTAACAGCCGAGGAGTTTCAAAAAATAGTGGGCGCTTAATCAAACGTTCATTTAAAAGAGAAAGTCCTTTACTAAAAGGACTTTTTTTTTAGATTTGTAGTACGTAAACGAACCAAAAATTATGATCAATAAAGACGAATTCAGAAAATTTGCCATCAAAGGCCAAGGCATCGGAAGTCATATTCTGGATGGTTATATCAATAAAATGGAAGGTATCACCAGACATGAGATCAGTAACATGACTCGTTCGGTAATTGAAGAACGTCCTACGCGTTTTGCAGAGATAGATGTATTCTCCCGTTTGATCATGGATCGTATCATCTTTTTAGGTACGGATGTAAATGACAACATTGCCAACATCATCACTGCTCAATTGTTGTTTTTGGAATCTGTAGACGCTAAGAAAGACATTTTGATGTACATCAACAGTCCGGGAGGATCGGTCTATGCCGGTCTTGGTATCTATGACACCATGCATTATGTAACACCGGATGTAGCGACGATCTGTACAGGTATGGCCGCTTCAATGGGCGCTGTATTGTTGGCGGGTGGTGCAGCTAAAAAACGTTCTGCCTTGAAACACTCACGTGTGATGATTCATCAACCGATGAGCGGTATGCAAGGACAAGCTTCTGACATGGAAATCTCATTGAGACAAACATTGGAAGTAAAGAAAGACTTGTACGACATCCTGGCTAAACACAGCAACCAGACGTATGAGAAAGTAGAAAAAGATTCCGATCGTGATTACTGGATGCGCGCTCACGAAGCGAAAGCATACGGTTTGATCGACGAGGTATTGGAACGAAAATAATCAAACACCCAAGCCATGGCAGATATTAATCCGCCATGGCTTTGTTATTGGAATGCTCGTTTAAACAGAAAGCACCAAATAATAAAATTCAAATAATAAATAAATCACAAGTTCCAATGCTCAACGTGTTAGTTAGACTACTGTTAGGATATTGTACTATTGGAGCTTATTTATTATTTGGATTTTGAATCTTGCAATTTCTTAAATCCTTGCAGAATTAAGATCGGGAATTAAAATACACATACTATTACACTCAATCATTCACCTTGAATATTCTAAGCGTGGCTACTAATAACAATGTTACTTGTTCTTTTTGCGGAAGACATAAGAAAGATGTATCGCTGATGATCTCAGGTATACAGGCTCACATTTGTGATCGCTGTGTCAACCAGTCTTATCAGATCCTGCAGGAAGAGTCACATACTAAAACCAAGAAAGGCTCACCTAAATTTAACCTGATCAAGCCTCATGAGGTGAAAAAATTTTTAGATCAATACGTCGTCGGTCAGGACGAAGCCAAAAAAGTATTGGCGGTATCGGTATACAATCACTACAAGCGATTGAATCAACCGAAGCAAGACGATGAAGTGACCATCGAGAAATCAAACATCATCATGGTGGGTGAAACGGGAACTGGTAAAACATACCTCGCCCGTACACTCGCCAATATATTACAAGTTCCATTCTGTATTGCTGATGCTACGGTATTGACAGAAGCTGGATATGTAGGGGAAGATGTAGAAAGCATTTTAACGCGATTGCTGCAATCGTCTAACTACGATGTAGAATCGGCAGAGAGAGGCATTGTATACATTGATGAGATCGACAAGATTGCACGCAAAAGCGATAACCCTTCCATCACCCGTGATGTGAGTGGTGAAGGCGTACAACAAGCCTTGTTGAAGTTATTGGAAGGCAACATTGTCAACGTACCGCCGCAGGGAGGACGCAAGCATCCGGATCAAAAAATGATTGCCATCAATACCGACAACATCCTCTTCATTTGTGGAGGAGCGTTTGACGGTATCAAGCGTCTTATTGCCAATCGTCTGAATACACAACCTTTAGGTTTCAAAAATCTGGAAGATACTGGCAATGAAGTAGACCAGGAAAACTTATTGCAATACGTGACTGCTCAAGATTTAAAAAGCTTTGGTTTGATACCCGAATTGATCGGTCGTCTGCCGGTAGTGACGCATCTTGATCCCTTGACGAATGATGTCTTGAAACAAATCTTAGTAGCACCTAAAAACGCACTGATCAAACAATATCAGAAGTTGTTGAAGATGGAAGATATAGATCTGGAGTTTGATGATGATGCATTGGATTATATCGTAGAAAAAGCGATGGTATTTAAAT
Source organism: Cytophagaceae bacterium (assembly GCA_014376985.1). GTDB lineage: Bacteria > Bacteroidota > Bacteroidia > Cytophagales > Cytophagaceae > JACMQM01. Next base: position 3,023 of record JACMQM010000380.1, read on the forward strand.
TAGGCGCAAGAGGATTGCGTTCGATTTGTGAAGCCATCATGACAGATGCTATGTTTGACGCTCCATCTGAGAACAAAGCAGGCAAGCTGACTATATCGAAAGATTATGCAGTGGAAAAAATAGAGAAATCGAAGTTGGCTAAATTACGTGTGGCGTAATAGTGAAGAGTGAGCAGTGAAGAGTTAAGAGAAAAACCTATAAAACAAAGAAGGGAGCTATGCTCCCTTCTTTGTTTTATTACAGTTCTTTCCTGTTTACTCTTCACCCTTCACTGCTCACCTTTTAAATACTTCACCATCAAAGCAGCCGTTTTTTCCGACACTCCCCTTTCCCCCACTTTTTGCGACAACACTTCGTATTCCTTTAACATTGTTGCTCTGTATTCCCCTTCTGCCAGGAGCTTGCAGAGTTCTGTTTTCAAAGCTTTTGCTTCAAAATCAGATTGAATCATTTCTTTCACGACTTCTTTTCCTGCGATCAGATTCACTAAAGAAATGAAAGGTACCTTGATGACCATTTTACCCAAGAAATAAGTAATGCCACTCGTCTTGTAACACACAATCTGAGGAACATGGAACAATGCTGTTTCTAATGTGGCTGTACCAGACGTTACAAGGGCGGCGCGGCTGATATTGAGTAATTGGTACGTTTGATTGTAAATGACATCTACACCGGCTTGCTTTGCTGCTTCATACAAAGAGGCATCCAGGTTATCTACTCCTGCTACTACCCATTTGTACTGAGGGAAAGCAGGAACCATTTCCAACATCGTCTTGAGCATGTGTGTCACTTCCTGTGCACGGCTGCCGGGCAATACAGCGATGACTTGTTTGTCGCTATACTGTTTGATGAATGCAGCATCAGGAACAAAATCAGCAACGGCATCCTTGAGCGGATTGCCGACATAATCAACTTCGTAATCGAACTGTTTGAAAAACTCCTTTTCAAAAGAAAGAATAACAAACATACGATCGACCACACGCTTGATTTTGTGAGCGCGACCAGTGTTCCACGCCCAGACTTTCGGAGAGATATAATAAAATACTTTTAGACCTTGTTCATGTGCCCAAGCTGCAATCTTCATGTTGAAACCACCGAAGTCTACCAACACTACAGCATCAGGCTTGAAGCGTAATATATCTGCTTTTGTTTCTCTGATGCGTTTGAAAATGAAAGGAAGTTTGACAAACACTTCCCATGCACCCATGACGGCCACGTCTTTGTAATGGCGGTATAACTCTAAACCATTGGTTTGTGAAAGCTCCCCTCCAATGCCACGGAACAGTGCTGATTGGTCTTTCTGCTTTAATGCAGCCACTAATCTCGAGGTATGTAAATCACCGGAACGTTCTCCGCAAATCAGGTAGTAGCGCATACCTTATTCTTCTCCAAGGTATTCGACAAAGTTGCGGGGAGTTTCGTAGAGCTTGATAGAATGCATCTGTGCACTACCATCGGAAATACGAATAACATGCGGTGCGAGGATATTAAAAAATTCGATAGCCAGATGTTCGGTGCTCGCCATTTTACCACACATAAAATCTACGTCAAGGTTTAAATTTTTATGATCCACCTTCGCTATAATTTCTTCACGAATCAACGTGCTTAATTTTTTCAAGTCAACAATGAAACCTGTATCGGGATTCGGTTTTCCCTTTACCGTTACAATCAAGTCAAAGTTGTGTCCATGCCAGTTTTCATTGGCACAGGGACCGAACATCTCACGGTTCTTCTCTTCCGTCCAGTTTGGATTGTACAATTTATGTGCAGCATTAAAATGTTCTTTTCTCGATAGGTATACCATCTTCAACTTCTTTCGTTCAATTTACTGAAAATTATACTTTTTTCTGACCAATAAATACACAAAGAAAGGAACCCCCATCATAGCGGTCATAATCCCCGGCGGTAAACCCGAAGGGTAAACTAAAAAGCGGCTTATCACTTCTGCCAGCAAGAGCAAATAGCCTCCGATCATGATTTCCCAAAGTACTGACAATCGGTGCATACCAAACAAACTTCTCACCCAATGCGGTACCATTAATCCCACAAATCCTATCGGGCCCGCTTGAGCGACACAAAAAGCAACCAGGATAGAAGAAAACAGCAGCGCTTTCCAGCGAAGAGCATTTGTATTTTGACCCAACTGCATGGCACGGTCATCTCCCAGTAACATTAAGCCTAGTTGTTTGTGCCAAAGAGGCTGCAATATAAAGGCTGCAATCAGCAGAGGAAAAAGAATCAGAATGCCATTCCATGTGGCCATTTCAAAACTCCCAAAACTCCAAAAGATCAAAGTCTTTAAGATATTGTCACCGGCATTCATATAATAAATCAAACTCAGCGAAGCCATGAGGAAAGAAGAAATAGCAACTCCAGCCAGAATGATTTGATTGCGACCTGAGGCACCCATGAGTTTGCTGATTGACAAAATAATCAATACACTCAGCATCGCACCTGCAAAGGCACCTGCGGAAGGTAACAAAATAAATGCACTGCCACCTATAGCCAAACGCACCATCGCCGCGCCAAAAGAGGCACCAGCTGCACTGCCCAATATGTAAGGGTCTGCTAAAGGATTGTTAAGCACGCGTTGCATGATCGAACCGGCAACAGCGAGTAAAGCCCCTATTTCCCATGCCAGTAACAAGCGAGGCATTCGAAGTTGATACAAGACTTGTTGATCAAATACTTCATCGCTCAAGCCATCTAAAATACTGGTATCGGCAGAACCGACACTCAAACCGACAATAAAAGTTAGGAGTGTAAAAACGAGTAACCCAATTGCAATCCAACTATCTTTTTTCACGTGTTGTTTCGTTCAATTGTTTACTGATTTCAGCCGCTGCCTTTGTCAACTCTGGTCCTGGCCTTGAGAGCCAGTCACCGTGCACTGATAGGCAATGATGAAGTTTATATGCTTTCATTTTCTTGAGTACCGGAAATTTTACAAAGAGTTCGTTTACCTGATTTTCATTACCGGGAAAAATCAAATAATCAGGATCTGTTTTTAATAAGTACTCCTGATCCACTACCGGAAAAGCTTGTGTAATGCTGCTGTCCATGGCATTCTTTACACCACAATAATTTAAGACATCTGTTAAATATGACGAATAGCCAAAGACATATACAGGATCTGATGATATAATACCTATTGCAGATGCAGTGAAGAGTGAAGAGTGAGGAGTAATGAGTGAGATGGAATCGAATTGATGTTGAAAGTGGAGTGCTGCACGCTCTCCTTTTTCTTTTTGGCCAATTGCTGTTCCAAGCTTTCTCATGCTTTGACCGATGCCCTTGATATCGTCTGCTTTCTGCATATAGATAATCAATCCCAAAGATTCCAGTTTTTCTATTTGATCCGTAGACAACATACCTTCCTTGCTGACAATCAAGTCAGGTTTTAAGGTAACTACCTTTTCAATATCCAGTGGATAGTTATTCACCAAGGGTTTGGAGATGATCCACGAAGGCGATGAACATTCGGGTGTACGTCCTATGATTTGACTGCTGTCGCACAATAACACCATCGTTTCTTCAGAAGAAGCACACAAGGGTAAAATGCGTTGAATAGAGGTTTTAAGATGAAGCGTTCTCCCCATTTCATCGACTATTACCAACTCCTGTATATCAGCCTTCTCTAACTTTTGTTGGCCTGGTTC
>JACMQM010000049.1 GCA_014376985.1 Cytophagaceae bacterium
ATAGTTTGTAGACATAGTATAAGTGGTTCTGTCGATGGGTTGAACAATAAACTCTTTTAATCCAAAGGTGTCACCAGAAAAATGGTCTGTCAATTCAGGGTCGAATTGCAATTTGCCTTCTTTATTCAAGAAGAAACGCCCTATGTTTTCGAATTCGAAAAAGCCAAATTTATTAATATGTTGTTTTAGTGAATGAACGAAAAATAAGATGTGATGCATAGCATCATCATCTGTACACTTCTCTCCGACAGCAAGGTGTTTCAACAATAAGCTATCGTTTAATACCAATCGGCTGTTATAGCCGATCACTTGATAAGGAGGTGTGAATTTATGAGTAATAGGATGTATAGAAGCACTCTCGTAATGCTTGATGAAGGCACCAAAGCTTGGAACAATAACGCAATCGTTATGCTCTAGTAATTCCGATATGTACTTTTCTACAATCACTTGCTGCATTAAAATCTATACGTGACTCCAAACAATAGGTTTATCCCTCTTGATTGGTAATACAAATAACGCTGATATTTTTGTGACAACAAGTTGTTAGCTTCTATAAAAGCTGAAAATTGTTCAGAAACCCTGTATTCAGCTTTTAAATTCACGTCAAATATAGCATCTAGTTTCGTCTCTTGGTATACCCCTGTTGTAGCATATCTTTCCAAATTAAGTCCACTGATTCCACTAATATAATAAATATCTGTTTTTAACACTATTTTTTTATAAATAGTATAAGCAGCAAAGAAAGATCCTACAAAAGAGGGTCTATGCCATGGCTTCCGGATGATGGTATCGTTGCCGGTACTATAAGAGTAATAATCCAGCTTCAAGCCGGTTCTGAAAGGATGGGCATCATATGTCACTTCTCCATTCAGGTTAAAGGCAGAGGTATTGTCATTACTATACAACATGCTGAACTGAGAGCTGTCATTAGCAGAATTGGTCATGTAGGACAAGTTGCGGTATAAGAGATAAGCCGCACCTGCTTTTACATTGATGTTATTGCCCAGATTCCCTTTGATGCCTGCGTATAAATTAACCTTATTGTTGGTGTGTGCCAGTGTATTACGGTTAGCTAAGTAAGGGTTTTGAGCAGTCAAAGAACTCCATGTATTTTTCTCCATACCTCCTTTAAATCCTGCTTCTAGTATCCATTTATTAGGCACCAAAGTATAAGTACCTTCAATCATTGGGTAGAGATGTGAACCTTTACTTCCTGCTAATGTATCTCCACTATAGGTATAATTAAGTCCAAATGTCGCTTTCCATTTGTCTCCTGTCATCGTGTATTTGGGAGTCAATCCGACCAACGCTCTGGACAAGCTGGATACCGAATCAGTGTAGTTACTGCTTCCTATAAACAAGTCGGCTCCAAGGGCTACGTTACTTTCTTTTTGGTAATTAAGCTTCAATAGACCGTCTATATTAGACTCCTTATTATTATGGTTACCAGACTGATATCCGAACTTAATACCTGTGTTGTAACTCCATTTTCCGGTGCCCATACTACCTGTTGAGACTTCTGCATTCACTTTGTTAAAAATGATTTTGTGAGCATCATCATTCCAATCGGCAACATTGTCATGGTTACTGACTCCATACCAGGTATAGCGCTCACGACCTACTCCGATGGAAGCATTTACCCATTGCTTATCAAACCAATATTTACCCTGAAGATCGATTTCATTAAGACTATTTTTTACTCCTTTGTAAGGCCCATTAGTAGATGAAAGGTGTTTCAACCTGGCACCTGCCGAGTAGTTTTTTTGCTTACCTGTATGGAAAAAAGCTTCCAGGTAGGGCGTTGTATAATTACCGAATCCGGCTTTTACATAATGATGGTGAATCTCTACCGGATCATCTGTTTTAGTAGTTGGGACTTTTACTTTCGTATCAAACTGAGGCAGTAGGATACCAATATCCTGGGTCTGATATTTACTATTGGTAGGAGCAGCTTGTGGCTGTGGATCCGGAACTTTTTCAAATTCACGGTTTGCCGGAGGTAATTCCAGTTTTTTATCTTTTTCAATAATAATTGTTTCACTCTGCACTTCACCACCGGTTTGCGCCTTCACGTGCGAGGGCAGGCAAGCCATGATAATGACTGCATACAGAAAGAACAGAGAGGCTTTATGTAAGAAATTCGATACGCTCATGAGGTGCAATTATTTTAATTGTTCTAATCTGGCTTTCGCTTTTTCAACAATGGCAGGATCTTTACAGTGATCGATGATAGATTGTAAAGTTGCCTTGGCCTGAAACATTTCATTTGTTGCAATAAGGTTTTCCGCAATCAATAGGAATCCTTTGTTGACCCAATCAGTATAAGTGGCGAAGTTCTCATTAAGAGAGTACAAAGTCTCTAAAGACTGTTGATATTCTTTTTTGGTATACTGAATGTCAGCCAGCATGTAATTGGCTTCCGCGGCATAGATATCCTTGTTACTATTCACCAATTGTACGAGGTAATCCGTTGCTTCTACATATTTCGTGCGTTGCTGATACACTTTTGCTTTATATAACAAGGCTTTGTTTTGTGCATCGAGTACCTGATTTCCACTCGATAAAATTTGATCGGCATAGCGTTCTGTGGAATCTAGTTGCTTCAGCTTGAAGTAATTTTCCATCAACCCATTCCAAGCTATGTAACGGTCTTTTGTAACGGTAGCAAATTGATTTAGCAAATTGTAATACTCTACTGCCTTAAGAGAATTGTTTTGCGTATTGGCCATATCCGCCAGACGAGACAAGGCTTTGTTGTAATACTTGTCTTTGTTGATTAATACTTTTTGGTAAGTGGCATCAGCTTCCGAATATTTTTTTAGTTTATAATAACTTTCAGCCAAATAATAAGTGGCATCTCCCACCTGCGCATGGTCAGGATAACGAGTGATAAATTGTTCGAAGTTTTTAGAAGACTGTTCGTAGCGCTGGTTGCTGTATTGAGCAAGCGCATTATTATACTCTATCTCTTTCAAACCTTTCTGATCTGGATTAGCAGATTTGTATTCACTCAGATAGGTATCAAATTGATCGGAAGATCCTTCCAACGCTAAGATGTCCTGCAAACCGATCAATGCGCTCTCGCCCACCGGATGCTGTGCATAGCGGTTTAAAATCGTTTTATAATCTTCCTTGGCTTCGGTATATTTTTTTAGGTTAAAATTTGCCAATGCTCTTTTTTGTAACGCATAAGGAATATAACCGTTGGGATCATTTCTAGTGATGATCGTACTGTAAGCTTTGATGGCTTTTTCGTACTCGCTGCCTTCCATGTACAATTGAGCCTGTTGGAATAACGCATGATCGTAATAAATAGACTTAGGATATTTGGTGATAATCAATTGGAAATTTTCTGTGGCTTTATTGCTTTGATTGGACAGGTTGTATACTATTCCTTTTTGGAAAATAATATAATCAGCTTCAGCATAACGAGCCGATAAGGCTTTATCATAATACGTAATAGCCTGACTGTACTTCTTTGTCACATAATATAAATCTGCCAAACGTACGAGTGCATCTTTGTAAAAGTTAAGATTCTCTCCTTCTACCCACTGATCGGTATAGATTTTAAAATGAGGAATCGCTTTGTCATAAGCTTGTATATTGTAATAAGCGTAAGCGATGCCGTAGCGAGCCTTATAACTTTGTATATCAGTGCCTCCTTTTAAGACCTGTGCATAGGCGTCAATGGCGGAGTTGTATTCTTTCAGCACAGAGTAACTTTCTCCCATCCAATACCATGATTCCAATAAAATTTCTTTAGAGAATGGGTTAGCATTCGAACGCTCGAAAGAAGTAATGGCTTCATTGAACTTAGATTGATTGTACAATTCAACGCCTCTGTAGAAGGCCAGTTTTTGATAGGCAG
>JACMQM010000381.1 GCA_014376985.1 Cytophagaceae bacterium
TCAAAAAGAAATTTGAAAAAACAGGTGTTTTGAAACAATTAAGAGCTAGAACTTCGTTTGAAAAACCTTCTATCACTAGAAGAACTCAGGTATTGCGTGCTGCTTACCGTCAAAAAATGCAGGAAGCAGAAGGTTTATAGTCAAAACTTTTCTTTTTTATATAATTTATATTTACCATATTAACCTATGTGGCGCAGCCATGTACAGTTGATATGGTAAATCTTTTTTTAGACTTTTTGCAAACAGAAAAACGGTATAGTCAACATACCGTTGTATCCTATCGTACAGACCTGGAGCAATTTCAAGCGTATCTTCAACAGACTTACGAAGAATCAGACATAGCCAACAGTACACATCGCATGATCAGGTCATGGGTTTTGAGCATGATGGAGAACGGCATGGAAGCGAAATCAGTGAATCGCAAACTCGCAGCTCTCAGGACCTTTTATAAGTACTTACTTCGCAACAAAAAATTAGAAGTAAATCCCATGTTGAAAATAATAGCTCCCAAAGTCAGAAAAAAATTACCTGTCTTTATAGAAGAGAGCAGCATGTTATACTTGCTGGATCAATTTCAATTTGAGGAAAGCTTTTCAGGATTAAGAGATCGTGTTGTATTAGAGCTTTTTTATGGAACAGGAATGCGTTTATCAGAGCTTATTGACCTGAAGGATAAAGATGTGCATTGGAAAGAAGGAGTAATAAAAGTAAAGGGCAAAGGTAATAAAGAGCGCATTATTCCTGTGCCTCAGAGTGTATTGGTAGTGGCAGAAAAATATGCGGCAGAAAAAACTAAACGAAACTTATGTAACACTAGCTCAAATTTTGTCGTTACGGATAAAGGAGATGAAGTATATCCTGTCTTTATATATCGCTTGGTGAAAAAATATTTGAATCATGTATCTACTATTGAAAAGAAAAGTCCCCACGTGTTACGCCATACTTTTGCAACACATCTGTTGAACAAGGGAGCTGATCTGAACGCTATAAAAGATTTACTAGGTCACAGTAGTCTCGCTGCAACACAGGTTTACACTCACAATTCTATAGACCAGTTAAAAAAGATTTTTGACCAGGCACACCCTAAATCGTAAGTTTAACATTTTAAATCCTTTCATTATGAAACTGCAAATCCAATCTATCCATTTTGACGCTGACGTAAGACTGACAGACTTCATTCAAAAAAAATTAGACAAATTAGAGACATTCTATGACAGAATTATAGGCGGTGAAGTGTTTTTAAAGCTTGAAAAAAATGAAGAGAAATCTAATAAGATAGTTCAGATAAAACTGAACGTGCCAGGAAATGACCTGTTGGCAAAGGAGCAAGCAGCTTCATTCGAAGAGGCAGTGGATTTGGCTTATGAAAACTTAAAGAGACAGCTTCAAAAAAACAAAGAAAAAATGCAAACTCATTAATTGGGAATCAACCATAAATAAAAAACCATCCTGCTGTAAGCGGGATGGTTTTTTTATAAAGTGTTTGTGAATTATTTGATACCAAATGCTTTTTTCACTTGATCTACGTAATCTAATTTCTCCCAAGTAAAAAGTTCTACCTTAATAGGCACTTCTTTGTCTACTTTGATTTTTTGTTTTCTTACTTCTTTAATGGTAGAGAATTTGAATTTTTTCGTCACTACTTGTGGTTTTCTTCCCATGTGTCCATAAGCAGCCGTTTCAGAATAGATTGGATTTTTTAATTTCAATCTATCGATCAATGCTTTTGGTCTCATATCAAAAATAGCAGATACTTTTTTTGCAATATCAGTATCGCTGTGTTTTACATTCGATGTCCCGTATGTGTTGATGTTCAAAGATACTGGTTTAGCTACACCGATGGCGTAAGCCACTTGCACCAATACTTCATTCGCAACACCAGCCGCCACTAAGTTTTTTGCAATATGACGCGCAGCGTAAGCAGCACTTCTATCCACTTTGGAAGGATCTTTACCAGAGAATGCGCCACCACCGTGAGCACCTTTTCCACCGTATGTATCTACAATGATTTTACGTCCTGTAAGACCTGTATCACCGTGTGGTCCACCGATTACGAACTTACCTGTTGGATTAATATGGAAGATTGTTTTTGCATCAATTAACTTTTGAAGTTTTTTTGGAATGGCTGCAGGGATTAAATATTCCAATACATCGTCCTTGATTTTCTTCAACATTACTTTTTCAGCAGCAAAATCATCGTGCTGTGTTGACAATACAATCGTATGAATACGTTCTACTTTACCACCGTCAGAATATTGAACAGTGACTTGTGATTTAGCATCAGGACGAAGGTAAGTCATTACCTTTCCTTTTTTTCTAATATCAGCCAATGTCGAAACTAAGCTATGAGAAAGAGAAAGAGCGATTGGCATCAATTCTTCTGTTTCATTTACCGCATAACCAAACATCATTCCTTGATCACCTGCACCTTGTTCTTTGTCTACGCCTTCTCCTTCGTTTACACCTTGAGCGATGTCAGGAGATTGTTCGTGAAGAGTACTCATTACTGCACAAGAATCAGCATCGAATCTGTACTCAGATTTAGTATAACCAATTTTGCGTACAGTCTCTCTCACTGTTTCTTGAATATCAATATAAGAGTTAGTGGTAATCTCACCAGATACAACCACAAGACCTGTTGTAGTTAGTGTTTCACAAGCAACTCTTGAATGTGGATCAAACGCAAGCATCGCATCAAGCACAGCATCTGATATTTGATCCGCAACTTTATCAGGATGTCCTTCCGATACGGATTCAGAGGTAAATAGGTATGACATATAAATTGAATATAGGTTTTGATTTAAAGGGCTAAAGATAGACAATAATTGTTAATAGTATAGTCTGTCAGGCAAGTAATAAGAAAATCGCAGGCTTTTTGTGGATATCCGGTGCAGGGAGTTTTCTCCATGCAGCCACCGATTGTGTTTTAATAAACTGGTCCGGCCCAGTAATATCAGCTGCTATACAAAGAGCTGTTTCTGCAGAACATTGTTCTAGCAGGTCTTTCCATAGTGCAACATTCCTGTAAGGTGTTTCTATAAACAGTTGTGTTGACTTATTCTTAATAGAATCATTCACCATCTGCTTAATGCTTTTTATACGTTTGGAATGATCTATTGGCAAGTAACCGTGAAAGCAAAACGACTGCCCGTTCATGCCAGAAGCCATTAATGCCAGAAGGATAGAAGAAGGTCCAACCATAGGAATAACGGCTATGCCTTTACGGTGAGCTAATGCTACTACAACTGCTCCAGGATCTGCTATGCCAGGGCAACCTGCGTCAGACAATATGCCTGCCTCTTCCTGATCCATAGTTTTAAAGAATCCTTCTACTTGTGCGCTTGTCGTATCTTTATCTACAACATATAAGCTAATACTGTCTATCGTATGTTCTGGTTTTGTTTTGGCAATGCACCGACGCGCCATCTTTTCACTTTCAGTAAAAAACGCGGTCAGTGTTTTTATTTTTTGTACCGCCAACGGAGATAAGTTCTCTAAAAGAGTATTCTCATGAAGTTCGTTCGGTAGTAAATAGATACGTTTTAACTTCATGGATTGGATTTAAGAAAAGTAACGACGTCTTGAATAAACTCTTGTGGGTTTTCCGCATGCAGCCAATGCCCCACACCTTCTATAGTCTGTATTTGATAGTTTTTAAATATACTGGCAATAAGAGGCAGATCCCTTTCTGTAAGATAATTGGATGCCCCTCCATGCAGAAAAAGGGTAGGAGTGTCTACTTGAATAGTTTCAGTTAGGCCTTCTCCTATATTTTCTATTTCTTTTGTCAAGACAGCAAGATTTATTCTCCAATGAAATTGCCCGTTTTCATCACGGTGTAAATTCTTTAATAAAAATTGACGTTCGCCCAGGTCTTGTATCTTCTCAGCAAGCAATTGATCCGCAAGCTGTCTAGACTCCAATGTTTGAACAGGAATAGAAGCGAGGCCGATTAATATATGATCGTGATGCTTGCTGTAATACCTCGGTGAAATATCTGCTACGACAGCTTTTGCAACGATACCTGGATAAAGAGTAAGAAATTTCATCAGTGTCTTACCACCCATAGAATGTCCAATGACAAATGGCTGCTGCAAATTCAAAGAAGTAATCAACTCCATCAAATCTTCACTCATCAGCGTGTAATTGTGTTCAGGAGAAAAGGGAGATTGACCATGATTTCTGGCATCTGGAAGAATGACTCTGTAATCATTGGCTAAGATTTTTGCTACAGAAAGCCAATTGTCCGAAGAGCCAAATAAACCATGTAAAATAATCAATGCAGGTCCTTGCCCCATTTCACGAAAGAAAAGTTTCATATTATTTCAGTTCTCTTAAGTACAATTGAATGGTATTTTCTAATCCATAATATAAAGCATCGCAGATCAAGGCATGACCAATGGAAACTTCATGCAAAATAGGAAGCTGTTGTTTCAGGTAACGCAGATTGTGTAAATCTAAGTCGTGTCCCGCATTGATTTCAAGCTTCAATTTTACGGCTTCGTTGGCTGCAAGGATATACGGTTGTACGGCTTTTACTTTATCCTTAGGATAGGTTGTTGCATAAGGTTCTGTATATAATTCAATGCGGTCTGCACCGGCTTCTGCAGCTCCATTGACCATTTGAAGATCTGGGTCTACAAAAACAGACACTCTTCCTGTATGTTTTTTTAAATGTGAAATGAGATCTCGTAAAAAAAACTGATGTTGAATAGTGTCCCACCCGGCGTTTGATGTGATGGCAGATGGCACATCCGGAACAAGGGTAACCTGGTCTGGTTTTACTTCCTCTATAAGACGAATAAATCGCTCGTCAGGATTACCTTCTATATTGAATTCTGTTTGAATAGAAGTCTTTAAAATTCTTACATCATCATATCGGATATGACGTTCGTCTGGTCTTGGATGTACTGTAATTCCCTCTGCGCCAAAACGCTCACAGTCTAGAGCCACTTGAAGTACATCAGGATTATTTCCTCCTCTTGCATTTCGTAGCGTGGCGATTTTATTTATGTTTACACTTAATCGGGTCATTATAGCGACTTTGAAATCTATTCTTTACATTTACGATGGGTGCAATTTACAAAAGAAATTAACTATGGCATTAAAAGAACAAATTGAAGGCGATATTAAAAAAGCCATGTTGGCGAAAAATCAAGGAGAATTGCTTGCACTAAGAGCTGTTAAATCATTGATTTTATTAGCCGAGACGGAAAAAGGAGCTAAAGCTGAATTAGATAAGGATACAGAAATCAAGTTATTGACCAAAGCAGCAAAGCAACGCAGAGAATCTGCCGAAATATTTGGACAGCAAAACAGACCTGAACTTCAGGAAAAAGAATTGCTCGAATTAGAAGTGATTGAACGTTACATGCCCCAACAATTATCAGAAGAAGAATTGTCATCCAAGGTGAAGGAAATTATTCAACAAGTAGGAGCTAAATCTCCGGCAGAAATGGGGAAAGTAATAGGAGCTGTTAATAAAGCTCTGGCGGGTCAGGCAGATGGTAAGGCAATTTCTGAAATGGTCAAAAAACTATTAGCGTAGCATTTATGCAAATCGTAGATATTGTCATATTTCTGATTGCTGCAGTAGCCGCCTGGTTTGGCTACAAGAAAGGATTCTTAATTGAGCTGTTATCATTATTTGCAATCATATTGGCTTTTGCCATAGCCTGGAAATTATCTCATACAGCGGTACTGTATGTTTCCGATTCGTTTGATTGGAATCCTAAAATTATAGGATCAATTGCTTTTGTATTGATCATGATTTTGGTGTTTTATATCGCATACTGGATTTCAAAACTACTTACGGATATCGTACACCAAACACCTTTTGGCATATTTGATAAGGCACTTGGGGCTGTCTTATCTATTTTTAAATGGTTCTTTCTTTTAAGTTTGTTGCTGTGGGCATTGAGCGCTGCTCAAGTTCATTGGTATCTAACACTAAAAAACAACTCTATTACATTGCCATATTGTGAGCGTCTTGCTCCTACAATCTTTGAATGGGTGCGAATAGCGGTGCCTTTCGAAGATATATTTGGACAAATGAAGCGTTCTTTTGAATAACAATGGCTTAACAGCTTAATTGTTTATTCATAAACTTTATTATTACATTGCATGTTATAATTCTAGGGGGGAAAATAAGGTTTTAATGCTATGCAGTATAAAATAAAATCAGACGGCGAGTTTAGATATATTGAAGAAGGAGATGGACAAACCTTAGTGCTGCTGCATGGATTATTCGGATCGCTGAGTAATTGGGATGCAGTCGTAGAGTCTTTTTCGAAAAAGTTCAGAGTAATCATTCCTTTATTGCCTATTTATGAAATGCCAATTAAAAGCGCTGGCCTGGATGGACTCGTTGCTTTTGTTTCAGCATTTGTTAATCATAAGAAACTAGATCAGTTTTCTTTAATCGGGAATTCTTTAGGAGGTCACGTAGGATTGATCTATTGTTTAAGAAATCAAGACAAAGTGAAGAGTCTTACGTTGACTGCAAGTTCGGGATTGTTTGAAAATTCAATGGGAGCTTCTTATCCGAGACGTGGAAGTTATCAATTTGTTCAAGAACGTGTACGGCATACGTTCTACAATCCAGATCGCGCCTCCAAAGAAATGATTGATGAAATCTTTGATGTGACCAATAGCATTCCAAAATGTATGCGTATAATAGCGATAGCTAAATCTGCACAACGTCACAATATGGCAAAAGAGCTTGGAAATATTAAAGTGCCGACCTTATTAATATGGGGATTGAATGATGCCATTACCCCACCAATGGTAGCGCATGAATTCAATCGTTTAATACCTAAATCAGAATTACATTTTATTGATCAATGCGGCCACGCCCCTATGATGGAGCATCCGGCAAAGTTTAACAAGATTTACGAAAAGTTTATCCACCAGATCAGCTGAAATTATGTTAGCACAGGAGTTAATCAATTTAATGATACCACCATTAAAGCTCACTGACTCTGGTCAGACGGCTTTAAACTGGATGGATGAATTTAGAGTAACTCAACTTCCAGTAGTTGATCAGAGTAAATACATAGGATTGATTACAGAGGAAAACATAATGGAGATGAACAATCCTGACTTGTTGCTATCATCCTATGACCTGGATTTCAAGGATGCAAGAGTGCTTCCAGATGTCCATTACCTTGACCTTCTAAAAAAAGCGGATCAACATAAGATTAGTCTATTGCCTGTTACAGATCCTTTTGGTACATACTTGGGTGTTGTTTCTGTAAGCGATATTTCAGCTGCATTAGCTCAAATGTTAAATGGGTATGGGCCAGGCGGAATCATTGTGCTTTCTATGAAAGAAAGAGATTATTCTCTATCGCAGATTAGCAGACTGATTGAATCAAATGATGCCAAAATACTGAGCTCATTTGTTCATAATGATAAAGATCCTGAGTACATTAAGTTGACTTTGAAATTAAATAAGAGTGATTTGAGCCGTATCATAGCAACATTGGAGCGTCATGAATACAGAATATTGACTTTCTTTCAGGAAGGTCAGTCTGAAGATCGGGACAAGGACAGGTTGGGTTTGCTTTTTAAATACTTGAATATATAACCATGTTAGCTGCTGTCCATGGAAGGCCTTTTAGTTCCGACAATTTCCCCTTCGTGGAGCTGATCTGGAAGAAATTAAAATCCGCCGGATTTCAGATTGCAATTTCCAGAACATTTAAAGAGTTTATCACCGAAACACGATTAGGCAATTTGCCGATTGATGTGGTGTACACTGATCATATAGACTTTCCTTCAGCAGATGTCATGATTTCTTTGGGCGGAGATGGGTCTTTGTTAGAGTCAGTTACATTTGTTGGTCCTAAACAAACGCCGGTATTAGGTATAAACATGGGAAGATTAGGCTTCCTGGCTTATACCAGACGTGAAGAAATAGAAAAAGCGATAGAAGATCTGACTTCTGGTAATTACAAAGTAAAGGATAGAAGTTTAGTTAGAATTGATGGAGTAGACGATACATTATTCTCCGGCCTTAATTTTGGCCTTAACGAATGCACATTCATGAAAAGGGATTCAACCTCTATGGTGGTGGTACATACTTATTTGAATGGTCAATTTTTGAATTCATATTGGGCAGATGGGCTGGTCATATCAACACCCACAGGCTCTACTGCTTATTCATTAAGTTGCGGGGGACCTTTAGTGATGCCGGATACGCACAATTTTATTATTACACCGGTAAGTCCACACAATCTTAATGTGCGACCGATGCTTGTACCTGATGATTGTACTTTGTCTTTTGAAATAGAAGGCAGAGCGAAGGATTTTTTAGTATCTTTAGATGCGCGCTCCAGATTGGTTAGTCCCAATACTAAGTTCGTCGTCAGAAAGGAAGATTTTGTGGTTAAATTTATTGAACTACCGGAGTACGATTTTCTGAAAACTCTGAGAGATAAGTTGAACTGGGGATTGGATTCGAGAAATTAAAGTTTTAACCTTAATTATAATTAAATTGCATTATATATCAGAAAAATGTATATTTGTCTGATTCCATTATAGTGTTGAATTTTTTACAGACTAAAATGAAAAGATATTATTCGATAGCATTAATTATTGGAGGCTTATTAGCCTTCTCGTATGAGTCAGTTGGACAAAAGTTCAATCCGCAGAACCGTTACTTCAGTATCGGTGGGTGCCTGAACGCCATGAACTATATTGGTGACTTAGATCCAGGCCCTAGCTTTGTTAGTCCAGGTATCAAGTTTACTCGGTATAACTTCGGAATTACAGGATTGTACAGATTGAAACCGAGAGTTTCTTTACGTGCAACGGTATCTTGGGGACGTATAGCGGGTAGTGATGAGAAAAACTCAAACTATGCTGAGAAGAATATTTATAGAAAGTATAGAAACTTGAATTTCAGAAATGACATTATTGAGGTGAAGGCCGATGTAGTCATTGACTTGTTCGAGAATAGAGGTAAATATCCGAAGAGAGTAGATTACACTCCTTATATGTTTGTAGGGATTGCTTATTTTCATCATAATCCCAAAGGTCAAACGGCTGCTGGGGACTGGGTTAGCTTAAGAGAACTTTCTACGGAAGGGCAGGGATTAGAAGGTGGTCCTAAGCAATATTCTTTGCACCAAATTGCACTTCCTATTGGTGTTGGTTTCAGATATAAATTGGCTAAGCATTTGGATTTGGCGTTTGAAATTGGATGGAGATTTACAAGTACTGACTACCTCGACGATGTAGGTGGTGATTATTACGATAAAGATAAATTGCGTGCAGCTAAAGGTGACTTAGCAGTTCAAATGTCTGATCGAAGTTTGGAAGCATATCAAAAAGATCAAGGCATTAGAGACAAAGCTACATTAAATTCAGATGGAACGGCAATCAATGGCTTTGGCTCAGCAGGTGATCAGAGAGGTGATAGAAAAGGGCGTAAAGATGTATACATCATTACAGGTTTCCACCTTACTTATATCATCCCGGCAAAAGTTATTTGCCCAAAATTTAGATAGTACAATATTCGAAAACATAGTAACGTTATAGAAGCGTTATGAGCAAAAAAATAGGAAGATTGGCCATTCCTATTTTTTTTGTTTTTTGGGGTCTCACAACCGCCAAAGGACAAAAACATGAAATAGGATTGGGCGCAGGTGTATTAAATTATTCAGGGGATATCTCAAGGATACCCAATGTAACCATGTCAAGACCGGGCATTATGGGTTATTACAGGTTCAATCCGAGCCCTGTAGTAAGTCTTAGGGCTTCATTGATGTTTGGATGGTTAGCAGGAAAAGATTCCAATAAGGAGAATGA
>JACMQM010000382.1 GCA_014376985.1 Cytophagaceae bacterium
ACCTGCAAATTCAGTCATGACCATAGAGTTTACCTTAAATGGACATTCCTTTTTAGGATTGAATGGAGGACCGATCTTTAAATTTAATGAAGCGGTATCCTTTATCATCAGTTGCGAGACACAGGAAGAGGTTGATTATTACTGGGATAAATTAAAAGAAGGCGGAGATCCTAAGGCACTGCAATGTGGTTGGCTGAAGGATAAATTTGGTCTTTCCTGGCAGGTGGTACCTGCGATATTGAATGAAATGTTTGTAGATGCAGATCAACAAAAAGTAGATCGCGTCATGAACGCTATGCTGCAAATGAAAAAATTGGACATTTTGGCTTTGCAGAAAGCTTATAGAGGATAAGAATTTCATTAGAGAACGTGAGCAATCGGTCTCTAATGAAATAAATGTGTATTTATTCTACAGTTTTTTGAATCATCACAGTAAACTTTCTAGAAAGCACAGAAATAAAACAGGATGTTAGCAGAATTGCGTTGGCGTGGATTAAACCTCCATTTTTTTGGGTATCCATGAAAACAAATCCGATATTTGCTGTGATGAACGAAACGAAAAATCACCCGTTTTCTATCCATTGGCTTGATCAGGTTCCTACGATCAACAACTTACTTTTTTTTGATAGAAGGAAAAAAACAATTTCAGACAATAGACCTGCTGATCTGCTGTTGATGGAGGAAGAGTTGGCGGAAAAAACGCTGGCTTATCATCATTACATTGAGAAAAAATGCCGCCGAGCTTTTGTAGATATCTACGCAAGTTTTCAGCCTTTCAACGAAGCCACACGTGCAGCGATGCCGTTTTTGGCGCGTGCAAAGGAAAAGCTTAAAGCCGACGATAAAATCCTGGTTCTCTGGGACCGCAGCGGTTGGGTAACCCAACTGGTAGCCAGCCTGTTTCCCGAGCAACAAGTCATCACCACTTGGGAAGGTAATAAAGATGTACTCGGTTATGCGGGCTTCAATTATTGGTTCAAAGACAGCCCACAGCACAACATCGTATTTTGTGATCATGCCGCTACTTTCCCTATTAAAGACGAAAGTGTTTCTTTGATTGTAGGTTTGGATTTTCTACACCGTTACGATCAAATGCTGATCTTGAAAGAAGTGGTACGCATGATCAAGCCGGATGGCGGTATCGTGTTTCCTCACGTGCATTTGAGCAATTCAGAACCGGTACCTTATTTCGACCGCGGTGGACATCAGCGCCATGGATTGGATTATCAAAAATTATTTGACCTGATCAAGCAGAAGAAAAACTTCGACGGATTTATTTTTTCTGAGCCCGCACTCTTTACCTTCAACGATTTATCACCGGACGGCAGCACCTGGGAATGGAAGTCTGTTCCGGATACTACCGCCTATAATGCCTTGGCCATCCTGGCGCCTCCTTCCTGGACAGCCGAACCGATGAAGCCTTATAAGCTGTCTCCTGCTTTGTATGCAGGCAGCCGAATATTGATCAATCCTTTGTTGACGATCAAAGACAACCGTGTCATCTTAGACTATAAAAAAATAGACGGACAGGTTGGCTATTTATTAGACAGACACATCCCTTATATTCCGCGCATCAAACCAGCAGATGGATTCTTGCTGAATGATGTACAGCAAAAAATAGTATATTGGTCCGAAAAATCTTTGTCGCTCGAAGCCATGGCCAAGCGCGCGAACAAAGACGTGAAGGAAATTATCACAGAAAGTCTGGCGCTGCAACACATCGGATTGATTGATTTGTTTCCGATCAGCGAACAGGCACACCGTCAGCAAAACTTTCAGGGATCACAAAAACTATTTACACCTTACAGCGAACAACATTTTTCCAAACAATGGGAAGACGCTGTCTCCTGGTATGGCGAAAGACCATTGCTGGTCAACGAAGAAGACGAGAGCACCATTACCTTTGCGGAGTGTGATGAGATTGTAAAAACCATCCTACAAAAATTATTAAACAGCGGATTGAAAAAAGGCGACAAATTGATGATCGTCAGTCACGCGAACTCTGAAGCCATTCTACTGACTTGGGCTTGTTTGTATACAGGTATCGTAGTGGTACCGGTAAATTACAAAACCGGTCAGCAAGACTTGGAGTACTTGTTGTCCTCCATTAAACCTGCATTGATCTTTGCTTCCCAACGTGTGGCGCCGGTTTTGTTTGCTTCTCAAACAAGCACAGTCATAGGCTTTGATGAGGAGGTAGAAGAAAACAATTATCCTGCTTTCTCTGATTGGTTAGACGTAGTAAACGCTGCACATACCGTGCCTGCTGTATCCTACGAAGAAGACGGCATCATTTTATTTTCTTCCGGTTCTACAGGAAAACCCAAAGGCATCCGCCTAAGCCAGGGACATGTCCTGCGCAGCGGAAGACTGATGGCACAAACCTACGATTGGCAGACCGAAGACCGTGTGTTGGCCCTGGGCGGATTGGAAACCATGAGCGGATTCAGAAATACCTGTATTGTGCCTGTGTTAACGGGCGCGGCAGTGGTTGTTCCTTCTTTTGTTACCATACAACACACACTCGCTTTGGCGGAATGCATTCAAAAAAATGAAGTGACTATTGTAGCTGGAAATCCTTCGTTATATCATCAGTTCAACAAACTGCATTCAAAAATCGGCTCACAACTGGATGGTCTGAAAAAAGCATTGTCTACCGGCAGCAAGTTGAGTACGTCTGTTCGCCAAGAGTTTCAACAACTGTATAAAAAAACCATTTATAATTATTACGGTTTGACAGAAACTTCCGGTATCTGCACTGCTGAATTATTGCACCGTCCTTTAAAAGGCGAACAATTAGATTCCATCGGTTTACCAGTCGATGCCGTATTCCAGATTGTCGATGCCGAGGGGAAAGTATTGGAAGCTGGAGAAACAGGAGAACTAAGACTATACAGTGAAAACATTTTTCTGGGTTACCACGAAAGACCAGACCTTACAGAAGCCTGCATGAAAGATGGCTGGTTCTACACCGGCGACATCGCCAAAGTATTGGAAAGCGGTGACATACAATTATTGGGAAGAACAAAAGAAATGATAAAGACCAATACAGGGATTGTTGTTTTCTTAGAACCCATCAACGAACTGCTCATGAAGCACCCTAAAGTAGAGCAATCGGCAGTGGTAAGTTACTTAGAAGATGAAATAGAAAAAATGGCGGCCTTCATCGTATCGCCTACAGGCATGTCCGATGAGAAGGCCTTGATGGGAGAGTTGAGAAGTTACCTGGAAACAGAAGTAGGCAAAGACAAATTGCCTAACCTGTTTATTTCGAAACAGGCACTGCCGTTCAACAGCTCCAACGGGAAATTATTAAAACAAGAATTAACGAAAGAAGTATATGCATACCGAGGAATTACTCCATAAGAGTTTAACAGGAGAACTAAAGAAAAAAGTATTTCTTGACTTGGTAGGAAAACAACATACCTACGGAGACTTCTTCAGTGATGTAGCCAAAATGAGAAACCTCTTCCTTTCGAAAGGATTGAAGGAAGGAGATAAAATTTTTCTTTCCATAGAAGGAGATTACGACATCGCCTTGTTGTTTCTGACCTGTGTATTATCCGGATTCACTGCTGTATCATTAGATCCGCACATCAACGGCAACAGAGCCAAAGCCATCTTCGAACAGGCAGAAGCGAAAGCTTGTGTATTGGAAGATCATTTATTTGAAAAGTGGGGCATCGACAAATCCTCTTTGTTTGCCTTGTCTAAAAAGGAAACGCAGAAAAAAGGAGCGCTCTTCAAAAAATTATTGAAGTCATCGTCCAGCGAACCTGCTGATGAAAGTTCATACCCTGCAGTGTTAGGCATATTGGAAAACACGTTGACCGATTACCATCCACCTTCTCCGGATTCAATAGCTTACATTCTATTTACCTCAGGCACAACGTCAGATCCTAAAGGCGTAATGATTACGCAGCGCAACTTGTGGGCGCACATCACGACCTTGAAGAATGTATACGGAATGGATGATACTACCCGCATCCTGAACAACCTCTCCTTTTACCATGCCGACGGAATGATGGAAGGCCCTGTATTGACAGCTTTCTGCCAGGGTACTTTGGTGCGATTGGTAAAGAAATTTGAAATCAGTTTGATTGCAGACATACTGGCAAGCATCTACAAACACCGCATCAGTCATTTGATTGCGCCTCCATCGATGCTGGCTTTGATCAATAAATTTTCTGAAGGGTACGAAGACAGTTTTCAAACACCGGATTTTAAATTTATTATTTCCTTATCTGCACATTTAGAAGAACACCTGTGGCAGAATTTTGAACAAACGTTCAAAACCAAAATTGTCAATGTATACGGTTTAACGGAAACAGTTTCCGGTTCTTTATTCTCTGGCACAAGCGATGAACTGCGCAAAATAGGCACAGTCGGCAAACCGGTAGATTGCGAAGTAAAAGTGTTGGACGAAAGCGGCAATGCCTTACCGGCCAATCAGGAAGGCGAGTTGTTGATCAAAGGCGATCACGTATTCAAAGGGTATTATAAAAACCAGGAAGCAACAGACAAAGTATTGAAAGATGGCTGGTTGTACTCCGGCGACTTGGCCGTACAGGACGAACAAGGTCATGTGAAGATTACCGGTCGTAAGAAAAATATTATTATCGTTGGTGGATTCAACGTACACCCGGAAGAAGTGTCGGAAGTCATCAATACCCATCCTTTGGTATTAGAGAGTGTATGCGTAGGCGTGAAGGATACTGTATTCGGCGAAAAACTAATCGCCTGTGTAGTGGCTTCAGATCCTGCGAAGCTGACGAAGAATGTCTTGCGGGCATTTTTAACAGAGCAATTGGAAATCAATAAAATGCCCGCTGATATTTTATTCTACAAAGAATTTCCAAAAGGATTGGCAGGTAAAGTGCAGTTGAAAGAGCTGGAAAAAACATTCGGCAAAGACCAGGCGCCGGATCAGGTGCAGCAAGACCTTCAACAGGAAATTTTCAGATTGGCTTCTTCTTCTTTCAAAGTAGATGCAAATGGACTCACCATGAGCGACAACTCACAAACGGTAAATGGATGGGACTCCATGGCACACCTTCATTTGGTTACACAATTGGAAGAACGCTTCAACACCCGTTTCGGTGCGGCAGAAATTATGGTCATGAACAATTTTAAATCCATTGAAGACATTTTGAAGAAACACTTGTCTAATGCCTGATCAATATTATCCGCCACTAAGAATATGGGTTATTTCAGGTACTGTATTTATCGTTCTGTTTTTAGTAGTGCACGTTTTAGCATTGCGTTACAACCATGCGCTGGTGCAAAAAAAACAAAAACAGGAAGCAACTTATTTATTAAAGCATGTTGTAGAACATTTTAAGAAGAACGAAAGCAAAACAAAAGTAATGGTATTAGGTTCTTCAATCGTAGGTCAGGGGATTGCTTGTGAAGAAGAATTTGATGACACGACTTTTCGCAATATTGTAATGGGTAAGGTGTATGTACCTGCTTATTACAAAATCGTAGAGTCATGGATAGATGCAAAAGTTTTTGATTCTATCCTAAAATATCCACCGGCTGTTGTACTGATTGAAATAGACCAGTTGGCTTATAAAATCAAAGAAGATACTAGCTTCTTTGATCGTGCCCAGGAAAGTATTTTTTTCATTAAAAATTTAAAGATAACAACAGGCTATAGTTGGGCGAATTACAAAATGCCTGCATATTGTGGAAGATCAATAAACGAAACCATTCCGGATAGTATGTTAGCTCCTACGATATCGTGGGAAGCAAGAACTTTTGAAGACCTCTGTGTGATTCACCCCGAGCTAAAAAGGCTTCGCGAAGCAGGCATACGAATTATTTTAATACAGATTCCGCGACCAGCTGAAATTGAAGTGTTATTGCATGATGAAAAGAAGGACAAACAGTTGCAGGCACTTTTAACTGCTTACAAATTGCATTATCAAATCGATTACTGGAGCTATCCGAATAAACTCCCCTATGCTTATTTTTACGATCAAGGCCACTTAAATAAAAAAGGCCGGACGACTTATTCGAAATGGTTATATACAAAATTGCAAAAGGAGATTCGATAAATGGAATTACAAGTTTTCGTCCTTTTATTCTGTATTCCTCTGGTAGCATTAAGTTGGGCCCTTCCTGAAAGCTGGCAGCGCTATCTAGGTATTTTAATTACCACGTTGTTCCTGGGTTTGTATGCTCCGGAGTCTTTGCTTATTCTTACGCTGACCACACTCTTTTCTTATTACGTTTTAAAATACAGCACTCACATTGCAGCGGCAATGATAGTAGTCTGCGTTGTGATTTTCTCTGTTTTTGTATTTTTCAAATTAGGTTTAGGAAAAACAATCTGGATAGAGCGTTTACTGCCGTTAGGAATTTCCTATTATTCTTTCCGTCAGATTCACTACGCAATGGAAGCCTACAAACGCAAATTGCCTGCGCACGATTTAAAAGATTATTTCGCTTATTTGTTTTTCCTGCCCACTCTGTTGATCGGCCCTATCCACAGATTTCCCGAATTCATGAAAGACGGCAGACGCAGACGTTGGGACAACAGCTTGTTTTCTGAAGGTTTGGAAAGAATTTTATACGGTTTTGTAAAAGTCATTGTGCTGGGCAATTACCTGATCAGCGCACGCGGCGGCGCTTTGATGGATATGCTCGAAGCAAATGGTTATTTGTGGTTGTCAACATATGTAGATGTGGTACGGTACATTGCCAATTCCTATATACAGTTTGCCGGCTTCTCGGACATTGCCATCGGACTCGCTTTAACGATGGGCTATCGTGTTATGGAAAATTTTGATTCCCCTTTCCGTGCCACAGACATTTCAGACTTCTGGCAGCGTTGGCACATTTCTTTGTCCACATGGTGCAGAGAATATGTGTACTTTCCTTTTTATTCGGTCACAAGAAATTACTACATCGGTATTTTTTTCTCCATGCTTATTCTAGCGTTATGGCATGACATCACCTGGCAATACCTGGCCTGGGCATCGGTGCATGTGATAGGCATTAACACCTGGCACATTTACCATCGCTCGGCATTGCGTGTTGCACTGCATCGTTTCATCATCGCCCCTGTTTTCTGGGGAAGATTCATCACCTTCCATTTCGTGGTGTTGAGTTTCGTTTTGATTTCCGGCAAAAACGGAGAAGAAATTTGGAGAACGTTTAAAATCTTATTTGGCTTCCATGTATAGTTACCTCATCGATAAAGTCGGACGTTCCTGGGCCAATGTGCTCATTATATGCTGGTACATTCTCCTGATGATACTGGTGTATTATTTCTCTCCTGCAGATAGTGGGAGGTTCAAATACCTGGAGTTATAAAATAAAAAACGAAGACAGGACACGCTTTCTCTTTCTCAAAAGGTTAAGTACATAGGAAAGGTTTACAGTAATTAAGTTTAGTTTTAAACAGAAAACATCTGGGCGTGCCCCTTCTGGTTGGGCTATCCGCTTCAAGTCCTCGCTCGGATCAATCATATACTGATTAACAATCATAAAGGCTCGCTGTGGAATTAATTGTAAAATAAGAGGACTGCGCTGCAGCAGTTTTCGGAAGCGCTCTTCCGCCGTATAGCATTACAATTCTACTATACGCTCCAGCAGGCCTGAAAGACTTTGACTGAGACCTTGTCTCACCATATGTTCAATCATGAGGTGTTCCAACTCCTGATAAGAAGCTTTTAAAAAAAAGAAGGCGTAAGTGTTTCGTAATAATAGCGGGAAGGTTGTTTCGATGTCAGTGCATCTATTACACCTCCGAAAGAGGACGCATAAGTAAATACTAAAGTGGCCTCACTATTTTGCTCGTCAAAATAATAAACACGTTGTACGCCTTCTGTTACAAAATATAAATGCGTTTCCAGTTCACCGGCTGAGGTCATGATTTTTTGCGCTTCGCATAACATGGTTTCAAGAGGTCCACAAAGGCTTCCCAGTCGTCTTCCGATAAAAGGGAAATAGCGTGTGCTAATTTTTTTAATGCAATCAGTTCGTACACTGTCTATGTTTGTTTAGTAAGAGATTGCTGTTGTACCTTAAACAATAAACGTCCTAACAATAATTGCAATTGTTTTTTTGTGTCTGCGTCTGTTAGTTTTCCCGCCTCATTTATTTTTTTCTTCACTGCAGCAATGCTGAGAGAAGAATGTTCGTCTTTGATGGTACCTAATGCCGTCAACGTGTGAAGCAAAGATTCCAATGCTTTGTCTCCGCCTGAGGTGAGCGGAGAAGCGCTAATAGCGACCACTGGTTTTTCATTGAACTCTCCTGTTGACACTACCCAGTCCAAGGCATTTTTCAAAACGCCCGGTACACCAAAAGCATATTCCGGAGTAGAAATAATGACGGCATCCGATTGAGATAATAATTTACGGAAATGCAAAACCGATAGAATGTCTTGTGGTTTGTCGGGATTGAAAGGAGGTAAGTCT
>JACMQM010000050.1 GCA_014376985.1 Cytophagaceae bacterium
AAGGAATCACTTTACACTCTATAAAAGACGCATAATCTTTTCCTCTCACAACGCCCAGTCCTGTCCCTTTAGATTCAATGTATTCTGTTTGCTTGTTGGAATACAAAAGAGGCAAGCAATGGCCTGCACGTGCAATCTGTAATGTCTTTTCCGTAGGATTAATTTTGATGACAAGTAGCGTAAGGAAAGTACTTTTTTCAAAACATCTGGACAAAGCGGTATTCATATACCGAAGGAAATCAATCGGATCGAGATTAAGCTGCACCAAACTTTGGAAGATTCCTTTAGTTTGTGCCATGTTGAAAGCGGCACTGGTTCCGTGTCCTGAAACGTCTCCTAACACGACAGTAATATCACCTGCTTTATCCTTGTAAAAGTCATAGTAATCTCCTCCTACATCTGTAGCGCCGCCTGTTAATACTGCAATTTCTATATCGGAAGAATAATGTGGCACATCGGGCAATAAACGTTCTTGTACCTGCTTGGCAATCTTTAATTCCTCTCTGTAACGCTCCGTCTCTAAAGCCTGGCCCATCAATCGGGAGTTTTGAATGGCAATGGCCGCCTGACTCATAAAGGTGATGATCATATCCACCATTTCTTTGTCGAAGGCATTTACTTTGTCTTTCAGCAATACCAGTGTTCCTAAGCGGTGCTGTCCTGACAAGAGAGGTAGAAGAAGAAGAGACTTATACCGGTTGGTATTAATTTTTTGTAAATGAGACAACGCCCGCACATCTTTTATGTATTGCGGTTCACTTGTAATCTTAATGTGATTTTTGCGCAACAGGTTTTTAAAATTGAAAGCGTCAATATGATCAATCCCGTTATTCTCAAAACTCGTTATTCTACCGTTAGTATCCGTCATCTCCAGCCAACCGCCAGTGGCTAGTGCTGAATCGCAACAACTTTCCAGTAGCGCTTTGTGGATTTCTTTTTCCGTTTCTCCTAATTGTATCGATTGATGTAGTTTTTGAAACAACATCACCTCTCCGAATTTTTGTTCGAAAACAGAAGAAGTTGGCAAACTGAATAAAAGTACAAGAATACTGATAGAGACATTAAGCAATACAAAAGCACTGATGGCCATTAAGAAGGCATTGTTGATCGCATCGAGTGCCATTCTGGAAATGATATGCTGTTCATAAATATCCAGGAATAAACCAGATAAAATACCAAATGAAATGATCAACAGCATCAATGCTACCAGCTTCTGGTGGAAATTTAGAAAGGCAGCCCATTTGACATTGAAGGACAAATAAGATCCTAGTAGAGTCAATGGTAAGGTGAAGAGTAGAAAGGTTAAGCTGTTGTATTTGAAAAGGAAAAAAGAAGTCAATATGCTCGCAAAAACACTGAGTTCAAAAATAACCCAAAGGATAATGGTTCTGTTTGTCTTTTGATAAAGGATTAATTTTTTAATGCTAAAAAAGCAATTCGCAATGAAAAAAGTATAAATAACAAATTCAAAAAGATTCCAAACCTTCAATGACCAATTGGTTGAGTGTAGGAAGTAGAGCAAACTTGATTTAACCAGTAGGCAGGTGAGTATGCCTATTGTTGCGGAATAGAAGACATCCCATAGCAACACCGAGATGTTAGAATTTTTTCTGAATAGTCCTATGAAGAGTTTGAAACAAAGAAAAGTACTCAAGAGAAAGGTGCATACAGCTACGTTGAATTGCATATTAAACACCATAGGGGAGTTGAACTCCTCTATGGTATGATGCAGTTGCCATAAACTTGTAAACATCCAGCTAATGGAAAGCAGACAGATTGCCGGCAGTAACCATTTAAGACGATTCAAATTTAATATGCCCATTAAAATTATTTGCTTGAGTAGTTAGGTGCTTCTCTTGTAATCTGGATATCGTGTGGATGGCTTTCTTTGACACCCGCACTGGTAATTTTTACAAACTGTGCTTGTTTCAATACAGAGATGTCTTTTGCTCCGCAATAGCCCATACCTGCTTTCAATCCACCGACCATTTGGTAAATAACTTCCGCCGTTTTACCTTTTACCGCTACACGGCCTACAATTCCTTCAGGAACCAGTTTTTTAATGTCATCTTCCGCATCCTGAAAATAGCGGTCTTTCGAGCCGGTTTCCATTGCTTCCAACGAACCCATACCACGGTATGTTTTGAATTTTCTTCCTTCGTAAAGAATCGTTTGTCCGGGAGCTTCTTCTGTTCCTGCCAATAGCGAACCAATCATAACTGTATTGGCACCGCCGGCTAAAGCTTTAACAATGTCACCTGAATAACGAATTCCGCCATCGGCGATTACCGGTATT
The DNA here is from genome assembly GCA_014376985.1 of Cytophagaceae bacterium. GTDB lineage: Bacteria > Bacteroidota > Bacteroidia > Cytophagales > Cytophagaceae > JACMQM01. The sequence continues at coordinate 2,297 of JACMQM010000050.1, forward strand.
TTCTTTTTAAGCAAAGCCTGAGAAGCTTCCATGACAGCATATAACTGAGGCACGCCTACACCGGCAATAATACGTGTAGTGCAAATACTGCCTGGTCCGATACCTACTTTCACAGCATCAGCTCCCGCTTCAGCCAAAGCCAGAGCTCCTGCAGCCGTGGCTACATTGCCGGCGATGACTTCCAGGTCTTTGAATTTTTTCTTTAGGTTTTTTACGGCCTGGATCACACCATAAGAATGTCCGTGTGCGGTATCCAAACTAATGACATCTACTCCTGCATTGACCAAGGCTTCTACACGAAGGAGCATGTCAGGTGTTACTCCAACCGCTGCTCCCGCTCTTAATCTGCCCTGTTCGTCTTTGCAAGCCATAGGCCTATCCTTTTTCTTTAAAATATCTTTGTAAGTAATAAGCCCTTTCAATTTGAAGTTCTTATCAACTATTGGAAGTTTTTCTATTTTATATTCCTGCAGAATTTTTTCTGCTTTTTCGTGCGTAATACCTTCTGATGAGGTGATCAGATTAGTACTGGTCATGATCTTAGTGATGGGTAAGTTTTTGTTTTTCTCAAAACGCAAATCCCTATTTGTTATAATGCCGACAAGTTTGCCGTTTGCATTAACTACCGGAATACCACCGATGCGGAATTCATTCATGATTGCCAGTGCATCTTTTACCAAGGCATTTTCATGAAGTACTACAGGATCTGCGATCATGCCACTTTCCGAACGCTTCACACGGCGAACCTGTATCGCTTGCTCTTCGATGGACATATTCTTATGAATAAACCCTAATCCTCCTTCATGCGCCATAGCAATAGCCATTTCGTATTCCGTCACGGTATCCATAGCGGCGGATACCAATGGGATATTCAATAAGATGTTACGGGTTAATAAAGTAGAAGTATTGGTGTCGCGTGGAAGTACTTCCGAATAAGCGGGAACGAGCAGAACGTCGTCGTAGGTAAGGGCCTCAGCGGCAATTTTAGGATTTTTAAGCATTTGCAAACAAAGTTATATAGCAGTCTCTATTTGCAGGATAAAGGTATGCAAAGGAAGTTTGAAATCAAAATAATTGCCTGAGAGGGTCTGTTATTTGTTTGCGGGCCATTTGTGATGAACCGCAATAAATAGTGTAAAAGAAGAAATGCTTCCTGGAAAGGGAGGTAAATCAAGGGCATAGTTCTACTTTTGAAAGCTCATAGTGCCCACCCATTAGTGATGACCGTTCTTACTGTTTTTAAATGCCGGACTTTCTGGTGTTTGATTTTTATTCTTCCTTTTGGAAGTTCCGCTTTAGCGCAACGGACAAGAGTGGAAGATGCTTTTGCATGGTACGGCCAATCGCTTACTGTTCCGTTAAGGCCCAAATGGGTCATTCAAGAGGACGCAAGCGTTAGGTGGTATGGTATCAACCGAAATATAAGTTTCCTGACTTTAAGAGCTGGTATCGAGTATAAGTTTACAGAGTTTTTATCGGCCACTGCCGGCTATACTTTTTTTGACCAGTTTAAAGATAAAACCGGGCTTCATGAAAGTCGCTCTGAGCACCGTCCCTGGCAACAGTTGATGTGTCGAAAAGCATGGCGTATTTTTACGATGGTGCATCGCTTTAGAGTAGAAGAACGGTTCTTTTCCGAGCGCCTCGCAGAAGGGAAACACATGCATTATCATTATTACAGACTGCGGTATATGGCCGCGCTTCAGATTTCTCCTTTTAAGAAAGGAGCATTAAAGAGCGCCTACTTTATCGCTCAGGCAGAATTGATGTACCATGTAGGAGATTCAAAGTATGTTGTTCAGCCGTTTGATCAATACCGTTTGTATCCGCATATGGGATACAAAGTCACTTCTAATTTGGACTTGCAAGCAGGTTACATGTACTATTATCAGATCAATCCTGCCAACACTCAGGAGACGATTGGCCATACCCTTAGACTCTCCATATTTTATGTTTTTAGGAAAAAGCAAAAGGTAGAGCCTGACGAAGAGTGATAAAAGCGACTCGTGCACTCTTTAAAGTCGCTTTTTAAATCAGTATCGAGATTAATTGTCTATTAACTTTGTAGACATTATATTTGTAGGGTTTATTTAGAGAAGCCATTCACATGATTGAAGTAGAAGAAATGCCGCTGAAGTCTGACATCCAAAATAATCTTCCTGCAGAGGAAGAAAAAACTGTAAAGTCTAAATCCAAAAGAGGTCAGACTTGGCTTTACGTTATCAGTGGCGCTTTGATTGCTTTAATTGTAGGAGCAGTCATTACCGGAATTGTCACTGCCAAGGAAATCTCATTCAGCAAAGGTCTGGAACAATTGTTAACTATTGATTTCGCGCTGTTTGTTTTGGCAGGATTTGTTGCTCAAATGGTTGACGGGGCATTGGGCATGGCTTATGGAGCCAGTTGCTCGTCTATACTTATGTCATTTGGAGTGCCTCCTGCAGCAGCTAGTGCAGCCGTGCATACGGCAGAAGTTTTTACCACAGGGGCATCAGGTTTGTCGCATTTACGTTTTGGAAACGTCAACAGTAAGTTGGCTAAGGCATTGATTATACCGGGAGTGATCGGTGCAATAATTGGTGCCTATATACTGAGCTCTCTTGATGGAAAAGTAATTGCGCCTTATATCTCTTTATACCTTGTGTTCCTGGGTGGTCGAATTTTATTGAAAGCCTTTAACATCAATAAGAAGAAAAGTAAAGTCAAAAACATCGCACCATTAGCTTTGTTCGGTGGATTTATTGATTCTATAGGTGGCGGAGGCTGGGGACCGATTGTCACGTCTACTTTACTTGGGAAAGGCAGAAATCCCCGTTACACGATTGGATCTGTAAATTTGGCGGAGTTTTTTGTTGCTTTAGCGAGTGCGGGCATTTTTACTTTGTTTTTAGGATTTCAAAACTGGTTAGTGATATTGGCCTTGATTGTCGGCGGGGTAATGGCCGCTCCATTTGGTGCTATACTCGCCAGTAAATTTAAGCCGAAAACATTAATGATAGTTGTTGGTTTGGTTGTGATTGGCTTGAGTGTGCGTACGATGTTGAAGGCGTGGTTGTAAATAGTCTTTAGTTGATAGACAGTAGTTCGGTTAATATAAGCTAATCATATAAGTTATAAGCTGTAAATAAAAGAGGAGTTTCTGATTATCAGAAACTCCTCTTTTATTTACTAACCACTAACGTCTAACAATTAATTAATTCTTAATAATCGTCATCTCCACCCGTCTATTCAGTTTCCTTGTTTCTTCACGGGAGTTGCTGGACAATGGTTTACTTCCTCCATAGCCTTTGCCTTTGATTCTGTTTTTTTCAATGCCTTTAGAGACGAGGTAATCTGTTGTAGACTTCACTCTGTTTTCAGACAGTTCAATATTTAATTTAGGATCTCCCTGGTTGTCTGTATGGCCGCTGATTTCTATTTCTACCGTAGGGTTCTCAGTCATAAATTCCGCTAATTTATCCAACTCCCCATAAGAAGCTGGCAGAAGTTCTGCTTTTCCTCTTTCAAACTGTAAGGTCTTTAATGTAACGGTTGTTCCTACCTTAATTTTCTCCAGAAAAAAAGTCGATCTGAATTCTTTGTCAAAATCTCCTGTCAATATAGAGTCTTCGTAAGTGACATACCCTTTCGATTTGAATGTGATATGATACCATGTTTTTACAGGAAGATCTGTTGTGATCGTAGACTTACCTTCAGAGTTGGCGCCTGCAATAATCTCGCTGCCACGTTTAATGCTGTAGGTGATATCTGTAATGCCACTTTGATTTTCTTTGTCCTTTACTTCCAGCGTCACGTGTACCAATGAAGAATCTATTTTAGTAACAACAACGGTTTCTGTGATCGGTGCTACGTAGTTGATGTTACTTTTAAAACTTTCGAATCCGGCTAGAATTTTATCAGGAGCAATGACATAGTCCGATATCTTGATCATTACTACGGCACCGGCACTTGCTTCATCTGTTACCTTTAAGTCGTCGAAAAATAAATTTAGTTTTTGATCCTCATCCAATAAAGTATGTTTGTCGACATCGTTAAATTCTAATTTTGAAACTCCATCTGCAAAAATCCTTACCATGTTGGTTGCACCCTCTCGGCTGATTACATAGTGAGTATATTCGTTTTCATTTACCGGTGCTTTTTCGCTGACCAATAAATTATAAAAATTAAGTTTGCCGTTGAAGATATAGCAACCCCAATCAGTTTTTCTATTCTTAAAGTCTACCACGCGTTTCCAGCTGTTCAGCTTGTCGAAACGAAAGTAAATTTCAATCGTGTAAGAATCTTTGATAAATTGATTAGCCGCCGCATTATCAAATTGTACACCGCAATTGCGGTCAAACTGATAAGCTGTTTTTTTCATGTTGTCCAATTCTGGTAATGCTTCTTGTGTGTAGGAACCTTGACGTCCGAGGATCACAAGATCCGGAAAGGAAGAATTGTTGGCTTTAAGATTATTTTCAAAGAGATAACCAATTGTATTTTGAGCGAAACTCAACGGAATAATAAAAGCGGATAATAAAATAAAATAGAGAACTGACTTCATAATGCAGTAAAGATCCTAGCTAGTGAATTACTTACAGGACTAATTTAAACCCATTTAGTCGGAATGAAAAGCAAAAAGTTTAATTAATGAAATTGGTGGACAAAAAAGCGGAGACTCAGCATGGGACTTTACCTTTTCATTTTAGTTACAGAAAGAAGCCGGAGCGATAAATACACGATGGATAATCATCATGTATAAGGAGAGTGTCCCTTTCAGAGGTATAATAAGTAATATAATTTAACTGGAATAAGATGTCTTCAAAAAGTTTGCACTGTTTCTTTCATTCTAAAACAGTGTAGAGTTTTTTGCCCAATCTTCTAATAATATAACTTATCAAGTCTGCTTTGGAGAGTTGATTAAAGGAGAAATCCACAGAATAGGATTAATCCTCACCATCAAGTTTTTTATTATTTAGAACAACGAATAAAACGAGGTTTTCCGAATAGATCGTTTTTGATTTCAATGTTATTGAATCCAAATGAGCCGACTAACGCAGCGGTTTCTTGGCCTAACATTTCATTGATCTCCAGGTATAAAAGTCCACCGGTTTCCAGGTGGCGTGCACCGAACAGTGCGATTTTTTCATAATATATTAAGGCCTCGTCATCGTCCACGAATAAAGCCAGTTTGGGTTCGTACTCCAATACGTTCTTCTGCATTTCTTTCTTTTCAGAATAACGCACATACGGTGGATTACTAACAATTACATCCAGCTTTGTACTGTTGGTTTCCGCAAGATTCAGGATGTCATCGTTGATAAAAGTCACCTTGGCGTGGTTGATCGATGCATTTTCAGCGGCCACATACAGCGCACTTTTACTGATATCTACAGCCAGCACTTCTGCTTCAGGAAGATTATAAGCCAGTGAAACGGCAATGCAACCGCTGCCCGTGCCCATATCCATGATACGTAGTCCTTTGCGGCCTTTGTTTTCTTTGATAATGATGTCTACTAACTCTTCAGTTTCCGGTCTAGGAATCAATACAGAAGGATTGACTTTAAAGGTCAGGTTGAGAAATTGAGTTTTTCCAGTGATATATTGTACCGGTTCACCTTGATTGATACGGTCTATGGCTTCTTCCAGCTGTTCCCTTTTTAAATGAGAAACGGCTATTTCTTTATTGGCTAGGACGTCACTTTTTTCTATTCCCAGAATGTATTCGAGCAAGAGAAACGTAATGGCACTGCGTTCGCGTTCATCATAAACGTTGATACTGGCTACCGTTTTTTGGTGCAAGTCTTTTGAAAATTTGTTTTCTGAGGCGCTCACTTGATTAACTGGATTACAATGTTCAATTTTAAAAAAACTAATGACCTTAATCAACCGTTAGAAGGAATAA
>JACMQM010000383.1 GCA_014376985.1 Cytophagaceae bacterium
ATTCCTATCATTGATTCTTCTTTATTTTTGGAAAGAAACCCCTTTCCACTCTATAATCTCATTCAGAGCAATGAATACAATAAGCGCCTAATATTATCTCCCTCTTACTATTATCCGTACTATAATGGTTCAGCATGCTGGTTATCTATAATACCTGAATTTGGAACACCCTCTTATTCTTATGGTAAAGGCTTAGGCTTGGTACAATACGATGCACACCCCTATGATCCCTACGGAAGTGGTATTTATCAAGAGTATATTCGTTTGGTTTATTACAAAAAAGGAAGTGAAACATGGGGCAATCCTTTGACCTTGTCGACTTATTCCAAACTAAATAATAATGCTGCTTCCTTGTTTCCTAATCCTTTGAAACAAGGAGAACAACTATATTTAGCTACGGATCATTTCACTCCAGTACAAACGATAGTGTATAATGGCACAGGAAATAAAGTACTAGAGCTAATCAATAATCACATACCAACAGAATCGATAGATGTTTCTATGCTGCAAGCTGGCTTATACATTGTTCAACTAATCAATGAAAAAAATGAGTATACAATGAGTAAATTATTAATCAAATAATTTTTTATGATACAAACGATACTAATACTCGCCTCATTTATTTTGCTGTTCAGCTCAGTAAATCTGCAAGCCCAGAATTATAGTCCCATCGTGAATGGCAATACTTCGTTTTTCAATTTCTCCGATAGAATAGAAGCATTGCATGTAGATTCGATTACAGTTGATCCTAAAGGAAATGCTCATCATTTTATTAAAACTTGGAAAGATCCAGTCGGCCCCGAAGAATGTTATACTACAGATGGGAATACATGGGCTGGATCAAAGTGTGTAGCAAATAATCATGTATATTATTTTTTTAATGGTAACAAGGATACCATTGCTTTTTATCCAACGAAAGAAATCAACGATACATGAAAACTTTACACCTACAGTGATAATAAATACCTAGAGGCCACTATTACGGATAAAACTCAGCAATCATTTTTAACACTTACCGATTCTGTAAAAACAATTGCGTTACAGCTAAAAGATGTAGATGGGACGCCACTTTCAGGCGCATGGAATAATTTCACTTGTCAAATAAGCAAAAATTATGGTTTTAAAACCATTTTCCAAATAAGAGACTTCCCTTACATCAATGAATATAACCTTGTAGGAATGACTCTTCCTAAGACGGGATTACAATTGCTGACTTCTAATGAAATTTTCAATTACGCTAGCGGTGATGAATTTCATTATGAAATAGTACTTTCCAATCCACCTTACGGAACAAGTGACGACACTAAAGAAATCCGTCGTGTTATCAATGTGCGTATTTCTCAAAACACTGATACTGTCATCTATAAGATGCGGCGATTCAGGGAAATTAATCACATTGATTTTACAACAGAAAATCAAACATTAACCTACAGAGCGGATACAATTATTGAAACCTATATTTTAAATCAACCCATTTTTTATCCTAACCAGGCCATTACAGAATTGGATATCAACGCATTCATCGATCAAAAAAGATATTCCTCTTATGTTTATGAAATAAATGTTGTAGACTATAATAACAGAGCCGTTTTTCTCCCATCTGCCTATCCTATCTATATAGGTGATTGTTTCCGTTCTATAATAGATGCTCCTAATCCTGATTACAGGTATGTATCAGGATTAGGATTAGCATGGAGATCGAATGATGATTATTTAAGTCCACAACAAGACCATACTTTTTTAACGTATTACAAAAAAGGTTCTGAAGTATGGGGAGTTCCACTAATATTGTCTACCTACTTAAAGGCCACGAAAGCTGACCTATCTCTTTTCCCAAATCCGTTGAAACAAGGAGAAACACTGCATTTAAGTACAGACCATTTTAATGCCGTACAAGTGATGATTTATAACGGAACAGGAAATAGAGTATTAGAGTCTGTAAGTAACCCAATGGCAATGGAATCAATCGATGTATCTAAGCTGCAACCTGGATTATATGTCGTTCAACTTCTCAATGAAAAAAATGAGTTCATCACATCAAAACTGATCATTAAATAAAGTCATTATAAATTTTTATGATTATGAAAACTAATCTATCCTTAGCAATGCTTTTTTTCACACTGTCTACATTGATGGTCAATGCACAAAATTACAATCCCATTGTAAACGGGAATACTTCTATTTTTGGAATAGAGTTCGATGGAGACTATACGCTCCACGTTGATTCTGTGAGTAGCGATCCCAAAGGTACTGCCTATCATTTCAGCAAAACATGGAGTGAAAAAACAAGTGCGTGTAATACTTATTACAGATCATTGTGGACCGGACCGAAATGTATCGTATCCCAAAACACTTGTTATTTTTTCAATCAAACTAATGATACAATAACATTTATGCCTTCAGCAGCATTGAATAGCAAATGGATGGTATATCGTTATTCAGATGGTAGATATATAGAAGGTGAGATTACAGCCAAAAATTACACATACGACTCTACAAAAACGATACGGCTTCAATGTAAAAACGTAGACGGGAGTAATATAGCTTTTTCAACTTCCACACCAACAGGATATACTTATGTTTTTAGTAAAAACAATGGCATTATTGAACTTACCAATTTCGATACATTCCCTAATGATTTAAGTCGATACACCCTTGGAGGGATGACCAATAATGAGGTGGTAGGCTATACGTTGATTACACCTAGAACTATTTTCAACTTCGAAATAGGAGACGAATTTCATTATCAAAAAGTATATTCTAATCCTCCTTTAACTTATACATTGACTAATACCATCCGAAAAGTGATTGATATATCCGGCTCTGTGACTGCTGATGAAGTAACATACACTTTTCAGCAAAGACAAGAAAAACACACACAAGAACCTATTGGGAGTGCAGAAATCATCACCTATCTAACAGATACTATTTCAGAGACTCATTATTTTAATCTTCCTGTATATTATCCGGGACAAGCCATCACAGAAAGCAATCCATTAAGCTTTTACTTTGGAATGTCTTCGGTTCAGCAATTTCGACAATTAAATAATCCACTTCCTGTAGACCTCATTGCTCAATATGATGGCATAGTACATAATGAAGAGTGTTGGAATTTCCAGGTTATTACAGGCTTTACTACTATTTCATTCTTGGATAATTGTGGACTACTTTCAAGAATAGGTCCTGAAGACAATGGAATAGGAGAAGATAGAGAAGATCTAGTTTATTGCAAAACGAGTAAAAGAGAATTCGGGAGTCCATTGCTCTTATCTACCTATTCTAAAGGATCAAACACTCAACTATCACTTTTCCCTAATCCTTTAAAACAGGGTGAAGAGTTGCATTGGAGCTCAGAGCAATTCCATACAGTGCAAGTAAAGATTTATAATGGAACAGGAAATAAAATAATTGAGTCTGTTGGTAATCATACGGTATTGGATTCCATAGATGTTTCTAAACTTCAACCAGGATTGTATACTATTCAATTGATCAATGAAAAAAATGAATACATCAGCGCTAAGCTGATCATTAAATAATCTCCTCTTCTGTCAGTACTTCTAAACGAAAAGCATGAAAATGAAAATACTACTAATGTTTTTCCTATGCATGTATTATACCGCGGTCCTCGCACAGGGCACATGGACACCCAAAGCAAACTTCCCCGGAACAGCACGGTATGAAGCCGTTGGTTTCTCCATAGCTAACAAAGGATACATAGGAACTGGTCGTGATGGCTCTTTAGGAAACTTTAAAGATTTTTGGGAATACAATCCTGTTACAGATACATGGGCACAAAAAGCAGATTTTGGTGGAGGTGACAGATGCAATGCCGTTGGATTCAGCATAGGTGCTAAAGGTTATATTGGAACTGGAGCTAATGAAGGTTTCAAAAAAGATTTTTGGGAATATGATCCGACTAATAATTCTTGGAGTCAAAAAGCAAACTTTGGCGGCACCGCAAGGTATGATGCGGTGGGATTTTCAATAGGTAATAAAGGATACATCGGCACAGGCACGGATGGATCAGCAGTTAAAGATTTCTGGGAATATGATCCGATTATTGATCAATGGAATGTGAAAAGTGATTTTGGAGGAACTGTCCGTACAAACGCTATCGCTTTTGCAATAAACAATAAAGGCTATGTTGGAGGTGGAAGCAATCAAACTGATTTCTGGACTTACAATCCTGTTAGCGATCAATGGACAGTAGACTCGCCTTTTTCTACAACAGCGGGTTATGTATCCTCTGCTTTTTCAACTTCAAGCAAAGGGTATATAAAATACGAATCAGGTAACCAAACGATATTTAAAGAATACAATCCATCTGATCAAACCTGGATCTTAAAAGATTCCTTTCCTGAAACTTACAATCAGGAATCCGTTGGGTTTTCGATCAATGACATAGGATATATTGGAACAGGAACAAAGAATACAGGAGGCTATAGCAATCATCTTTGGCAATACGATCCGTGCAAAGCAAGTGTACAGGGGCAAACTTATTTCTGTCAAGGAGAAAGTACTGTATTAACAGCCAGTGCTGGCACTAGCTACTTATGGTCAAATGGTAATGTAACACAAAGCACTACCATCAATGCTGCAGGTGATTACTCGGTAACTGTGAGCCAAAGCACAGCTTGCGGTACCACTACTGATTCAAAAATCATAACTATTAATTACATCACTCCCAGTGCTTCAATTTCATTCGGCAATGGATATGGTTGCGTAGGTCAGAAAGTATCATTCAATTCTTCATTAAGTTGTCTGGAGGCAACGAGTTGGGAATGGGATTTTGGAGATTCTAACTCAGGAACCTATACTAGTACCTTAGAAAATCCTGATCATGTATTTGTCTCATCTGGCACTTATACTGTTACTCTTAAAATAAATGGAACTTATACAACCTCTAAAAACATTTTCATTAACACTAGTCCATCTGTTGATTTAGGAATCGATAAGCTTATACATGAAGGAGAAACGGTTACTCTTGATGCAGGCTATCTTAGTTGGCAATGGGGATATTATAATTGGTCCACAGGACAAACTAGTCAAATTATAGAAGCTTACATTCCTGGCAATTATTATGTAGAAGTATGCTTGGATGATTTTTATAGCGGATTATGTTGCGTGAAAGATACCATTCTTGTTACCATTGTACTTGGTATTGAAGAAGAGAATAACTTCACAACATGCACCTTATCTCCCAATCCTTTCTCGGTGTTTACTACATTAAAATTAGACAAAAATTTAAACAATGCTGTACTTACTATTTATAACATGTATGGCCAAGAGATTAAGAAAATAGAAGGGGTTAATGGTAACACCATTATTCTGCACCGTGAAAATCTTCCGAATGGTGTTTATGTGATACGATTGGAAGAAGGGAAAAATATTTTTACAGAAAAAATAATAATCAAAGACTAATAGCTCTGAATCATGAAAATTAATTCTGCGAAGTATATTTCATGATCCATTCTTTGATATTGTTGATTTGATCCGGATGAAACCACTTGATCATATTATCCTTTTTCAACCAGGTCATTTGCCGTTTGGCATATTGACGGGAATGTTGTTTTAGTTTTCCAATCATCTCTTCCCTGCTGTAAGCACCTTCCATATGCTCGAAAATTTCTTTGTAGCCAACTGTCTGCAAAGCATTAAGCGTGCTGTAAGGATATAAAGCCTTCGCTTCTTCTTCCAATCCTTGTTCCAGCATACTATCCATACGCTTGTTGATACGATTATAGAGTTCTTGTCTCTCTCGTTCCAAGCCAATATGGATGATATTAAAAGGTCTCTGCTTCAGTTCTCCGGTATGGAAATCAGAAAAAGGTTTTCCTGTATGTCTGATCACTTCCAAAGCACGCTGTACACGACGAGGATTCCCACGGTCTACTTTATCGTAGTATAAAGGATCTTTCGTTTTTAATTCATCCAGTAAAAAAAACAATCCTTTTTCCTGCAACTCTATTGTTAATGTTTCACGAATAGCATCCGGAATTTCCGGCATATCATCTAATCCATTTAAGACCGCATTGACATAAAGTCCTGAACCACCTGCCAGGATGACAACAGAATGCACTTTAAATAATTTTTTTAATAAAGTAATTGCTTCCTTTTCAAACTGCGCGGCATCGTATACCGGTCTATCGTGTATAGAAACATGATCAATGAAAAAATGCTGCACTCCCTTCATTTCTTCTTTCGAAGGCTTTGCAGTACCGATCGCCATTTCCTTAAACACTTGTCTGGAGTCGGCAGAAAGTATAACCGTATCAAACGCCTTCGCCAACTCTATGGATAGAGCGGTCTTGCCTACTGCGGTGGGGCCTGAGATGACGAGGAGGAAATAATTAGCCATTTGTAAATGAATCTAAAACCAATTAAGGATACTTAAATTAATACACACCATGTATTGTTTAAACATTTTGTTTTTTTATAAATGTAAATCAACCGCTTAGAAATTAGTGCTTGCTTATACTAATTTCTAAAACTATAATTGTTCATCTTTTAATTTTTATTGAATTTTTCAATGCATTTAGATTCATTCATTTTAAAATGTCTCATAAAAAGTATTCAATTAAACTATCATATTTTATCATCTTAACTAAAACACATCATGAAAAAGAGATTATCATTATGCTCCATTTTTCTTACTGGTCTTTTATTCTTTAGCAATGAAAGTTCAAAAGCTCAAACATGGGCTATTCCTACCAATGCGTCTGCAGTAGGCTCTAGTAGCAATAATTCTATTGGAACCAACTCTGGTAGTAGTTCGAATTACTTTTCAATTAAATCTGCAGGAAATGAGAGAATGAGATTTCCAACAGGAGCAGGCGTTGGAATTGGGTTTGGAGGGTTTCCTACAGGCTGGTCAACAAGTTATGATTTGGAAATATACAATGCCAGTTGGCCAGGATTGAATTTAGGCACAAGCATTAGCTCTGTTAAAAACAACTTTATATTTCTTTTGGCTTCCGATAATTCAGGAGGCTGGCTAAATCCAGTAATTACTACAGGAGATGGAATTATAACTCCTAATGGTCCAAGCGCACAAGATCTAGTACTAAGTGCATCAAATACGAATAACGGTGCGATCAGATTTACAACCGGATCAACGTTGACGGAAAGATTAACAATCAAAGACAATGGAAATGTATTGGTGAACTTTGGCAACAATCCAGTTTGTAACCTACCAGCAGGTGCGGTACTAGGAGTGAACGGAAGTATATATGCTACTGGTATAAAAGTAGAACTAAGTAATTCATCAGGAAGTTCTCTTTGTTTTCCAGACTACGTGTTTGAAAAAGATTACAGATTGACACCATTAAAAGAATTGGAATCTTACATCAACAACAACAAACATTTACCAGGCATTAAAAGCGCTGCTGAAGTAGAATCAAAAGGATTAGATATGGTTGAAATGGATACCAAATTATTAGAAAAAGTAGAAGAACTAACTCTCTATATGATTGAAATGAGTAAAAAAGTTGAAGCATTGGAACAAGAAAACAAGGAACTTAAAAAACTTCTTCAATCTAAATAATTCATTGCTTCACCTTTTAAATAATATTCCGTTATGAACGTATTTATAAATTTTATCAAAAGAGAAAAGCTAGTCTCTTTTGTATTATACCTGCTATTCTGCATCATTGGAAGCAGAGGCGCAATTGCACAAAATACCTGTGGAACTCCGCATGATAAAAACGACGTACACCGATCTACTGAAACTTCCAGAACTAGTGCTACTTGTTCTCAAACGGTTTATGTAAAAGTGAATTTCCATTTTATGCTAAAATCAGATGGGACAGGAAACTTTACCGAATATGATGACGGCATGGGAAACACAAACTATAATGGTTATATGTATGCACAGGACCTCGTTAATGGTGCAAATAGTAACCTTATAAATAATCAACAAACAAGGCTGCCAATTGGAAACACTGTTCCTATTCCAACAATGAATCTAAGGTATATAATTGGTGGAATTTATTTTCATAGAGATGATGCTCATTACACCTATCAGCAAAGTGGGAATATACATAACACCTACGGAATAGATAAAACTACCGAAATAAACGCCTACTTTTCCTACTTGTATCATCCTTCTGGAGTAGTAAGAGCAGGATGTGCTGCTGGAGTAAATCCAATTTCAACTGACAGATGGATTAGATTAACATCGCCTTGGCAGAGCTATTTTAATGGATACGGAGTCTGGGGATTTATAGCGTTATTCAATCATGAAATCGGTCATCTTTTAGGATTAGATCATACGTTTTCAAACGCTGAAACATGTGCTGATACTTATACTTCAGGTACAGGTACAAGTGGAATATGGTCAGGACCTGGATCAGATAACAATATGATGGATTATAATGAAGATCAACGCGCTGTTACTCCTTGTCAATGGGGTATTATGCAATACCAATTAGAGAATTCGTATCTTAATTATACCACTTGCTGTTCCTCTCCACCTGCGACTGCTGTATTTTCTTTACGTTCTAATGCTTGTATTGGCGATGCGATATACCTTGACGGATCCTGGAGGTATACAAAAAGCGAACAAAACTATGCTATAGAAATATACCAAACGAATGCAGTGGGTAGTAACACAAATATGGCAAATTACTATTCTCAAAGCTTTAGCGGGCAGTATGGGAAAATCAACTTAAGTAGCTTGTATACGTTTTCAACAGGAAATATTTACAGGGTTAAACTTACTGCTACCGGTACCAATTGCACTAGCACAGATAGCGACATAAGATGGATCACCATTCAAAATGATGTGGCCTACCTGCAAAATTCAACTATCACTTCATCCAATGATTACTTCTCAAAATGTCATTATAGAATTGGGAATCATGTTGATGGAGGAAGTACTTCAGGAGATGTAACAATATCATCACCTGCTGTAGTTAACCTAAAAGCAGGTCGCACGATTTCGTTAGAAGTAGGGACAACAATCAATTCAGGGGCACAGGCAACATTTAATATTAGTCCTTATGCTTATAGCTTTGCGAATATAGCTTACAGGACTGATGCCACCGATGCTATTAACGGTACAGAAGGTAATGAAACATCAAGTTCTTCTCCTAGTATTCAGTTTTTCCCTAATCCAAGTAAAGGTACTTCTAGTATTGTCTTGAATTACAAGGAAAGCAAGTCCGTAAATTTATCAATCCTGAATTCTATGGGTGAAGAGATTTACGCTCAGGATCTGGGCGCTATAAAAGAACATCGAGTAGATGTTGATTTGACGAATAAACCCAATGGTTTCTATATAATAAAAGTAAAAGCTAATGAAGAAACTGAAAGCTTGAAGTTTATTCTAAGTAAGTAGTTAAAAAGAATGATTAAAAGTAGTTCTAGGTATCCTCCAGAACTACTTTTTTATTTACAATCAAACTAAAAATAAATTATATCATTCTACTTAAACATTCTATATTGTAGTATTAGCAACAACTGATGTTATCCATCCAACGCATCACTTCTTCAAAAAAATACCTTCCCTTCATCGATGGACTTAGATTCATTGCGATCGTATCGGTTTTACTTAATCATTTCATAACGGCTTACGATAAGAAATTTACTTGCATTGCTTTCAATAAATTTTACGAAGACCATCACATTGCGCTGCTGGCAGGAAACTCAAATAATAGCGTACTGCTTTTTTTTGCAATCAGTGGTTTTATATTAGCTCTTCCTTTCGCTAAATATTATTTTGATGGCAGTGAAAAGCCTGTCCTAAAAGATTATTATATCAAAAGAATAAGTCGTTTAGAACCGCCTTACCTGATCGTATTAACAGGTATTTTAATGCTTCATGTTTTCATTTTGCACAAAAGCAGTCTTAGTACTATTTTTCCTAACTACTTGGCTTCCTTCTTCTATTTACATAACATTATCTTTCAGGAATATCCCACCTTAAATTTTGTTTTCTGGTCATTGGAAATTGAACTTCAGTTCTATTTGCTGGCGCCCTTACTTGCTCGTCTATTTTATTTCAAGGGCTACACGCGAAGAAGTATTTTCATGTTTTTAATAATAGCCTTTGCTCTTTTAAATCTATACTTCACCTTCCCATTCAAATCCATCATTAATTACCTGCATTATTTCCTGGCGGGTATGCTGGCGGTAGATCTGTTTCTTTCCAATACAGATAAACTAAAGAAAAACTACGTATTCGACGCCTGCAGCATGATACTGCTGGTGGTGATATGGACCGGCTACTGGAACGAAAAAACAATTCTACTGCCTTTTGCTTTATGCCTGTTCATTCTTCTCTCTTCTTGTTCCAAGCTCTGGAGTAAATGTCTTGAATTGAAATGGATCTCCATTATCGGAGGAATGTGCTACAGTCTATATATGCTGCATCATCCTATTATGGCACTTTTTGTCAATCGCTTTGAAACGGACATACTTTTCTTAAACAGTGTTCCATTGGACTTCCTGATCAGACTATTGGTAAGCTTAGGTCTTGTATTGCTATGCTGTGCTTTATTTTTTATCTTTATAGAACGACCTACCATGAAAAGGAATTGGTACCGAAGAGATTCGCTAAGACAGCTATTCAAGAGCTAATGAATTCATGAAAATCACGTACATCAGTCATGCTACTTTGCTTATCGAAACCGATGGAATCAAAATTCTAACTGATCCCTGGATCTTTGGGCCTGCATATTGTGAGCAATGGTATCAATTCCCTCCTCCACTCGAAGAGGCAAAATCATTGTTGCACGATATTGATTATGTATTACTTACTCATGGCCATGAAGACCACTTGCACCATGATACGTTAGTTCAGATCAATAAATCCGCCCACATCTATTACCCTTACAGTTGGTACGATGGCTCAAAAGAATATTTCCAAAGTATAGGCTTTAAGAAATTTACAGAAGGATTGAACGATAAGCGTTATCAACTTTCCAAGAACGTATCCTTTACCTACCTGGCCAATAATCTTGACAATATCATTGTATTAGAAGACCAGGAAAAAGTATTGGTCAATGTCAATGATTCTTTGACTTCTGCACCGAAAGAAACCATTCATTACTTTTTGGAAAAGATCAATACTAAATGGAAGAATGTCGATTACCTGCTATGCAGTTACGGCGGAGCTTCCTACTATCCCAATACCATCAAAGCCGGATGGAAAAACGATAGAGAAGTTGGTACCATAAGAGAACAATTTTTTCTTGATAATTTCTGTCTTATAGCTAATACTATCAACGCACGTTTCAGTATTCCGTTTGCCAGCGACTTTGTGCTTCTGGACGATGATCAGCAATGGATGAATGAAATCAAAACGCCTAGACATGATATTGAGTCTTATTTTAACACGTATTATAAAGATGAATCTTCGCGAACAAATATTAAGGTAATGTATCCTGGAGATCAAGCACAGGATGACGTATTTTTACAACGTTCTGCTTTTCATGAATTACTCAAGCAAAGACCCATCAATGAATTGGTGTTAGAGATTTACAAAGAGCAAATCGCACATAAAAGAAATGTTTCAAAATTATCTCACCCTAATTTTATAACCTTATTCAACAAAATTAAAACTCACGTAGAAAAAAAGAGCTATATAATACCTGAAAAGAAAGCCGCTCAATTAAAATTCGCTATTCAGTTAACAGATGCTCCTGAAGAAGCGTGGGTCGAAATCAATCTCAAAGAGGCTCCCTTAGACAATCTGGTAAAGCTTATTTCTGCGCCAGACCAAACTCATGTCTTACAATTAAAAACAAAAAGTAAATCCCTTGACTATTCTATCTCTAAGGAATGGGGAGGAGACGCAATCATCATTGGTTATGGTTGCGAGATTACGATCTTTGATAAAAAAACGATCCTGGAAGAACTGGATAATTGGGCTATTCAATTACTGACTAATTTCCCAAATACCAAAGAATATGTCAAGCGCAATCCATTGAGAGCAGTCAACTACTTAATGAGGGATCAGATCAAACGCAAAGTTTTTTTGAATAAGTTGACTGGCCATACATCATCGTATCAATTCATGGATCCTATATTAAAGGATCATGAATTGTGGCTCACAAGATCGGGATGTGATATTTGCAAAAAATGCAATCTGCCTTTTATATCTGGCGATTCTAAAATTAATTGAAAATTTACCGTTTGGAATCCAGAAAAGCATTGATATCACTATAAATACCTACCAAAACTTTTTCTTCATTCTGCCAATTTACTTCCTGCGCCGCTATCGGTAAATTAAGTTTCCACTCTTCTATCCTACCCGGTGTTTCAAATGCCTCTTTAATTGTTTTAGCTATGTCTCTAGGATCGTGGGATGGAACAAAGGCTCCGATGTTGTATTTCGTAATCATCCTTTCCACTTCCTGCAAACGAGCAGCTATTACAGGCACACCTGCATGCACATAGTCAAATAACTTGTTGGGCAAACTATAAATATAATTATCGCTGATCGGCTTATCCAATGTAAAGCCCAAATGCGCATGACGCGTGTATTGCTGCAATTCCTGAAAAGGTACTTTACCGGTGAATATAACTTTGTGTTGTAATTGAAGTTCTTGTACTTTTTCTTTTAATACATCGATTACATCGCCACTCCCAATAAAGTAAAGAATATAGGAATCATCCAGGTATTCCATGGCCTCTGTCAATTCCTCTGTTCCACGGTGAATATTGATACCTGTTCCCTGGTATACCAATATCTTTTTATCCTTTGGAAACTGGATGGTAATGTCTTGTGTTGCAATAACCGGATAATACATTGGAACATTCTTCACCACCTTCACCGGCACATGATATTCATCCTCAAACAACTTTTGCTTAGCATCATTATCTGTGTAGATGTATTTTAATTTGGGGAAAATAGCTCTTTCTATCGTTTTCCAAACTTTATAAACAATAGGCCTTTGCAGGAGTTCAGGCGTTCCCGTAAAATACTCATGGTTATCATACGCTAATGGAATTCCTCTTAACTTAGACACAAGGTAATTTGGCAACAGTGTATCCAAATCGTTAGCTAATAATATATCTGTTTTTACAAATAATAAAAAGAAAAAAAGACGTACGTTGTATGTCGCATAAAATAACATTCCTTTTTCAAACCATAATTTAAAACGTTTGGTCGCGTATGCTCGTGAAGCCAAAGGTAAACTGCTTTTCATTTCTCTACCCACAACTAATACATCGTAGCCAGCCTCGTGAAGAGAAGTGCAAACCTTATGTATTCTTTGATCAGTTACTAAGTCTGTGGTGACAGAAACTACAATTTTCTTTTTTTTCATTTTTTCAACCACTTCATAAAGAAAGGTAAATCATTCTTCACTACACGATAATAGATTTCCTTTGTTGAACCAAACCCACTATAAAATCTTGCTAACTGCACATCATTAGAACCTGAAAAATCCAGCATAATACCTGTGTTAGAATATTGATGAATAAATCGGTCTAACAGGAAAAACATTGCTCTGGCTTTCTTGCCTTCTTTATTTGTGGCAGAGAATAGAAAAATTCTTTTGTTTTTAAAGATGGCAAAATGCGCTACGGCTAACAAAGTTCCATTGTTCCCTTGTACTGCCCATTTTTCTATTCTTTTTTCTTTTCTAAGTACTTCGATTAAACGCAACAATACTTCTTTGCTTTCACTTCTGTAATGAGCAAGTGTTGCACCTTTATTCTCTTCAAACATTCTAATAGCCTTCAAATCATCAAAATCCTTATTGATTGATAATTCAGAACACTTTCTTACATTTCTCTTGGTATTATAAGCATACGACTTAAAATGTTCTTCGTAAGACTTATTCAACGACAAAGTATAATTAGAATTTTCAAAAACAATAAATGCTTTCAGGTCAGGATGAAATTCTGTATTCAATTTCATTTCCAGGTAACGGTAAAAAGAAGGAATGAAATTCAAGATCCCTTTTGACGTTTCTTCTTCGATGAAAAACGCACCTAATTGCTGAGAAAAAAAAGGTTGGAAAATATAACTGATTCCCATTTTCCTTTTTGAGGGCAAAGGCATGACCACACTGTAATCTTCATTCGTAATGGCACACCAGCCTGGAGCAACAGCGTCAAGAAAGCAGGAATAACCATACAAATTGCCGTTTACGAAAGTATCGATACTCGCATCCCATTTTTTCTTATCAATATCTTTATGCTTGAGGAAAACGAACATTTATATAAATTAAGCTTACTGTGGTTAAGCCATACGACTATGATTATATGTCTGACAAACCCATAAAATCTTATAAAAATAAGCATATTTCCCTGAATATAAAGCCCCTGAAACCAAATATTGAGCCTATAGTTTTTTATATTTGTTACAAACCAACAATGGAATCCTTCGGTTTACTATGGAAAAGCAACACAGCAAGGAACTAGGACTGCTCAGAAATAAAGTAGCGGAGTTGGAAAACAACTTGTTGCATTCTGAATTTATCCACCGCGGTGCAGAAGAAAAGCTCCAAAGCGCGCTGAAGAACATCAGCTTGCTGGCCATTACGCTGGATAAAGAAGGCTTTATTACCTTTTGCAACAATGCCTTCCTTAAAACTACCAACCTTACCAAAAATCAGGTGCTCCACCATAAATGGTCGGAAATTCTTTTGCCCAAAGACGGCGAAGACGAGGACTTGCAGCAGATCCTCAATACCAACAAGCCTCTAAAGATCAACCGTAAATTCATCAACAAAGAGGGACAGGAAAGAAATGTCAATTTCAATATCCTGATCCGAAATAAAGATGAAGACAAGATCTACGGATCTACCCTGATTGGTGAAGACGTAACGGAAAGACAGGAAATGATTTCTGCATTGCGTGAAAGCAATGATCAGTTGCAGGACTTGTTTGAAAATGCCAATGACTACATCATCGTGTTCCAAACCGATGGAGAAATAGAATTTGTAAATCATGCCTCTACCAAAGCCTTAAAGTACGAACATTCCACCCTGCACAAACTCAACCTCAAAGACATCCTGCATCCGGATTATGTAGCTTCTACTTTTGAGCACTTAAACAATATCCTGAAAGGAAAACCGGACGACAAGTTTGAAACCATTTTTAGAACCAGTGCAGGAAAAAACATCAATGTAATTGGCAGTGTGAACGTGCGCCGTGAGAAAGGCAAACCGACTGTTTTCCGCGGTATCTTCCACGACAATACAGAACACCGCCAGGCCGAACAAGCGCAGAACTTATACTATAAAATTTCTACGCTGGCCATCAACAGCAATAATCTGGAAACCCTGCTGGCCAATATCCATCAGGAGTTACGGAACATGATTGCCGTAAACAACTTTCAGGTAGGATTGTACGACAAAGAAGAAAACTCCTTGTACTTCCCCTACTATGTCGATGAATCAGTAGGGCCCGAACCGGTCAAACACAAACGAAAAATAGGGAAATGGCTGACGGAATTTTCTTTATTCTCCGATAAACCTACTCTGCTTTACGAAGAAGATATTCTGCTCTTAGATAAAGAAGGCACCATCGAGATCAAAGGGGTCGCGCCAAAGATCTGGCTGGGTGTGCCATTGAAACTGGAGAACCGTACCATCGGTGTGATTTGCGTAAAGAGTCACTCCGACCGTAACAAATACCAGAAGCAACATCTGGAATTGCTCGATTTCATTTCCGGACAAATCGCTCTAGTCATTGAAAGGAAAAGAAACGAAGAAAAAATCGTCGAGCAAACCGCACGACTTAATTCCATTTTTGAAAGCAGTTCCCACTTGATCTGGTCCATTAACCGTCTACGCGGATTAACTTCTTTCAATAAAAACTACGCACGCGCCATCTTTCATAAATACGGCACTTACCCAGAGATCGATAAAGGCATTAGTCCACCGCAGGTCATGATACTCAGCGATGAAGCCAGCAATGAAAACATCAATGAAAAATACCAGTTGGCGTTTAATGGTATTCCCCAGCATTTCGAAACCATAGAAACAACCAAAGACAAAAAAGAAATCTGGCGTGAAGTATACCTTAACCCAATCTTCCTGCCTGATGGACGTATAGAAGAAGTATCCGGTATCTCGCATGATATCACCGAGAAAAAACAATCGGAATTAGTCATTCATGAAAGCGAAGAAAAATTCCGTAACATTTTTGAATCGTTTCAGGATATTTACTACCGCACCAACCTGCACGGCATCATTACCATGATGAGTCCGTCCGGCTTTGAACAAAGC
>JACMQM010000384.1 GCA_014376985.1 Cytophagaceae bacterium
ATAATGATTCATCAACACGCAATGCACAGGAAAACTTGCTTTGAAGGGAGGTAAACCATAATCTCCGCATTGTATGTTGAGCACACTTTTCAACAAAGGATCTTTGATGTGCCAGTCGATGACTCTTTTCAAGCTGAACAAACCATATTTACCCATGTTGCGCGTGCGAATAGGTATGAGCAAGTGATCCCAGAAGGTGCGCATTTTAGGAATCAACTGAATTTCTTTCCCGACTGTATCTATGAGGCTAAGATATTTTCGAATGTTCTTTTGTTCTTTTGGAAAGCGCTTGGTTAAACTGGCTTCCAGCTTGTCAAACCCTGCAGGCATATCGATTTTATGTTCACCTATGTAACAATGTTCATAAGCATTCTTATTCATTCTAAAAAATACCAGTTCATTTGCAATGCCCAAACCACGGTATAGATCGTTAGTAGAATCTCCTGCATTTACTAGTCCGATATAATGTACACCGGGACTGAAACGTTGACCTTTGAGATGAAAACTGTGACACCAACCTCCGGGTACATAATGTTGTTCTAAAACTAAAACGCTTTGTCCTGCTTTAGCAAGACATAACGCTGCAGCTAGTCCTCCCGCACCTGAACCGATTACAATGGCATCAAACTCTTTCATAGGAAAATAAAAAAAACAAGGTAGGTAGAATCGATGGATTAACACCGGATTGATCCATTATAATCTTGTGAAATTGTGCAGATTGGGGCGATTTTGAAGAGTGAAGAGTGAAAAGTGAAGAATGAGTAGTGGATAAAGCCGAAATTGCTTGGTTAATCCACTCACTCACTCTTTAGTGGTTTCAAGTTTTCGGACGGACACAAACTAATCTCTTCACCCTTCACTACTCACTCTTCACTATTTCTTAAGCCATCCTGTTATACTCATCCTGTTTTTAGTAGTGTTCAATACTTCGTGTTCCAGTTCGTTACTTTTGAAAAATACAGTTTTACCATTCGTAGGAGAGATCAATTGTTCTTCGTCGGGCAATTGAATCAGTAATTGGCCACCGTCTTCCGCTATCCAGTCTTCATTCAAATAACTGATGATGGAAAACTGACGACTGGAATTATTTTTAAACTGATCTTTATGCCGCTTGTAAAAAGTCCCTGGCTCGTACAAGGTATAATGAAATTCATAGCTTGTAATGCCGGTATAGCAACTGTTGTTGAGGTACAACACAAAAGCATCCATGCGATCGAAAAATTCATTTTCATAGATGTTGTTATGTTCACGATCTAACCAATAGATGGCATCACCTCTTACCTGATTGTTTTGAATTGTCGATTCATTATTACCGGTTGAAGCTGCGGATAACATTTTTTGTTGTTGCAGTTGAATAATGTTATTCTTTAAATGTCCCGCCAGCACACTGTCCAGAAAAGAATCAGATATACCGACTTTGGTTTTTATATAACTGTCAATGATTGTTTCGAAATCGCTTTCGGGATTGCCTTGTTCCGTTATATCCATGCTTCACATGTCCCGGCTAAAAATACGGCACAACTAAAGGTAGACTAATTCCAGTGGGTAAGAGAAGATTCTGGTTTATTATTGTGGTAAAGAGTGAAGAGTGAAGAGTAAAGAGTAAAGAGTGAAGAGTGAGCAGTAATAGATTAAAAAGCAAGGAGTGAATAATAACTGTGAAACGATTAAACAAAAAAAGGTGAACAGTGGAAAGAAGATTCTCTTCACTATTCACCATTCACTCTTCACTATTAACCTTTTTTAACTTTACTGACGATCAATTCAACGTCTTGATTGATCTTGTCATAAACTGCTTTCGTAACGTCTACACCATTTTTCTTGGCAGTAGAAATCATAGACGCGACTTCCGTAGAGTACTTCCTTAATTCAATCTTAGTCTTATTTAGCAAGCTTATTGTCATAGAGCCAAATTGATCTGAAGATCTTGGAATGTCTTCTACAATCGAATCAAGCTTGGTTCGGGCATTTTTAAACAACTCAATGAGTTTGTCAGCAAGTACATCGTTCATAACCTATACGTTTAAGTGTACGTCCTGTAAAACGTGGATTATTCCATGATAGTTCATCATTTTTGTGCCAAATGAGAAATGTCTAATTTTTACTTTTACTTTATTGTTGCAATAAATTCATTAATTCGGATAATTTCTAAGAAAACCTTCATGGTTAGCATTAATATAATCTTTGAAAAATCACATGTTTAAATTACTCTATATGAAGTTGTTTAAACGTCTTTAACTGTTTGGTGTGATGATACCATCTGAATATTGTTTGAGTTTCATGTTGACCAGTATTCGATGCAAGGTCTCCGCTGCCAATCCATGCAAGACCAATCGGTAAGCGGCATTATAAGTCGTTTCAGGTACCATGGGATGTTTGTTGTTGATCAATCCCATGTGCGCAGGTGCATTTAAAATCTGCGAGGTGTATATCGCAATCGTTTCATCAAGTTGTAAAGAATTAGACGCTCTGACGAAGTCATTGGAGGTGAGGAACAATTGATAGAACGGCGTAAATAACTCAATAGCGGAACGCAGGTCCAGCACGTTTGTCCACCGTTTAGGGAAATCGATGTGGTTAAATTGATCCTCTGTCATCATGCTTAAGTCTAAGTTTTTTTTTCCTTTGATGCCGATGTTCTTCTCTCTCAATTGCGAATTAAGACGAATGACAAAGTTGTACAAGTTCAAGTCATGTTTTAAAAACAGGTCATCTTTGATGGCATTGAAATCATAAGGTTTCAGTGGACTCGTTACTATCTCAATGTTCTGAATGTTTTTTGAAATGAATTGCATGATCTCACTTCCTACGTGAAAATGGCGGAAGATCAATAAATTCGCATCCCGACTGACAAAGTGTTTCAATCCCCAGGCTAAAATACGGTGCAGTATTGTTGACGAATTGATAAGGTTGGGAAAGAAAAACTTAAAGACATGGATAAAGAACATCACGACTTTAGAAAGCACGGTTATGAAGGGCAATAAGTATCGTTTGGACTTTGAATTATTATCCCGCATCAAACTGATTTTCGTTTTATCATTGATGGGAATGCTGCTGTCAAGGTACATCGCCAGCCAGGGATTAGGATCTCTGTCGTCGTGCGTGGCAAATTGTAATTCTGGATCTTTGTTCATGATGTTATGGTTAATGTTTATAGCTCTATTTAAAATGTATGCGATAAGAGTTAATGAATATTAAATTAATCCAGTTATTTAGGATGAGAATAATAAGGGCGTTCCCTACGGGCCGGGCTTTCGCCACTCGCTTTCCCGCTGAAAAAGCGGGAAGAGCTCAGACAATGGCTCAATCCCTAACGCAAGCCATCATAATTATTTAACCACCATATCTAGATACATTTTTTTCTTTAGTTAATAGTTTCCTAGTTCTTCCAATTGCATTTTGTAAAGCTTCGCCGTCGTCTTCGCTGTTTTTATAATTTGCTTCGCCAGTTCCATATCCAATGCCGGATGATTCAGCGCTTGCTCCAGGTTCTTAAAGTGATTTTCATCCGCTTCGCCGTGGTAGATAAAGAAAGAGACTTGATTATCCGCTAAGTTCAACTGTGCTTGCATGAGTCCTCCCCAGTCCGCTGCCAGACGTTTTCCTATGCCTTCAATGATGAACATGGCTCCTAATAAATCAATTGGATTCGCTTTGCTGGCTTGTTGGAAAATGAAGGAAGTCAGCGCCACACTACCGATGTTTTTTTCGCCGTTGCGGATGATGTTTAAGTCTTCTCCCAAGTTCTCATAATTTTTTTCCAGGATCTGATAGTCTTTGTGTTCTGCTGCGGTATGTTTGATAAAGGCAGAACGTAATTCAAAGAGTTCAATGTCTATGTTAGACGCTGCTCTAGAGATCCACTGCGAACCGTCGATTACTTGTTGACGCATGTCGTGCAACAACAGGATATAATCTTGTCGGCTGAGTTTACCGTCGTGTATCTTTTTAACGATGGGCACTTTGTATAATTGTGATTCAAAATCAATCCATACCTGCGCCAATTGTCTTACCAGCCATTCTGATGTTTCTGTTTTTTTCAATATTAATTCCGGTGCTTCGATCTCGCGTGTTGCTAAGGACGTTTTTATTTCTTCTTGACCTTCCACGGTCAATTGCATGAAAGATGTGATGAAGCGGCCGCTCTCTGGTACCATGCACACTATTTTATCGCCCACTTTAAGTTTACCGGAATACATCAATTCTTCCAGCATGATATAGATAGAAGCAGAACCTGTATTTCCTTTAGATGTAAGATTGCTAAACCATTTTTCACTGACGATTTCACCACCACCTTTTTTCATAAGTTCTTTGATCGGGTCCTTGAAATACTCAGAAGAGTAGTGACAGCACAGCCAATTCACTTGATCAACTTTAATTTTACCTTTATCGATGAGTTCGAAATAATGAGCCACGCCAGTCTTTACTACCTGATCCAACAAGCGTACGTCTTGCTTCAGGTTGATGGCTCCGGCTTTGGAAGCTGATTCATAATCAGGATAATCCAGCCAGGTCATTTCGTTTTCGTTTTGATTGTCATTTTTACCCGTATACATGCACAAGGGAAATTCATTGGCATGTGATTTCAAATCGATCCAATCTATGCGGAGGGAAATGCCTTTGGTTGATTTTTTATTTTCCAATACCATCGCACCGGCACCATCAGAAAGCATCCAGCGAAGAAACTCTGTATCGAAGGGAACCGATTTTACTTTCTGCGCATCGAAGCGGGAGCTTTTAAACAGTCTGCTTGGAAATTCACTGCCCACACATACCGCATTTTGTTTGTCTCCGCATTTAATTTGAGCATAAGCATTCTTAAGCGCCATCATACCGCTGGCGCAAACACTTTGAAAGCTGGCCACTTCACAATTAGAGAAATCGAGTTTACTATGTACCATACTGGCAAAACCAGGTACCGGTAAATCTCCTTGCGTAGTACCGGTAGACAAGAGCTCAATGTCTTTTCCTTTTAACGTACTTCTGGTGATGGCTTGTTCTGCCGCCAGAGCCGCCATCTGTGCATTGGAATGCGTACTTTCCTGTTGTTTGTTGAGCGCGTAGTATCTGTTTTGAATACCGTTCTGCTTGAGAATACGATCTTTGATCCCACTGCTTTTTCCGTTTATTTTTCCTAAATATTCTTCCATCTCCGCGTTGTTGACAGGAGCGTTAGGCAAGAATGTCCCAGATGAAGTGATATAGACTTTGTACATGGTTTCTAAAGTTATTTGAGTTTCTTTTGAAAGGCGAAGATTTTATCGAGAACCGGACTGGCAAATCCATATTGATTCGTGTTTTTATAATGATGTGCGGAATGTCTGGTACCGAACAATTTCCAATTTCTTCCGCTTCCATTTCCAAATCTGTAATTATAATGACCGGCATAATTCAATAAAATGCTGACCAATGGATAAAGGAAAATGGCGGTAGCAGAAAGAGGAATGAATAAGATAATGGTGACTTCTACTGTGCTCAGTAGGAACGCTTCTACCGGATGAAAACTGAAGACCGAGTATACGGTAGGTATTTTCGATACATGGTGCATATAATGAATATAGCGGTAGAATATAGGCCAGTGCATGACACGGTGCACGAGGAAGAAATGAATCTCATTCCATATAATCAGTGCCGCAAGACCGACAAGTGTTACCCAAAGACTGTCTGAAAGCAGTACGACGAATCCTGTTCGTACAAAATAAATAATAGGAAGGCTGGAGAATCCAAATATCAGGATGGAGCGAAACGAATTTTTTATTTCGTAACGGATATTTTTATTCGGCTCAGGTGTCGACTGTATCTGCTGGAGTGCTTTTATTTTTTCAAGTACTTTACAGGTATATCGAAAAAGAGGTCCTAGTATAAAATACAATAAAAGGAAATAAATGACGGTAAGTACATACACCTGGAGGTAAGAGTAGTCCGTGATAAAGTGGTGTGTAAATTCCTGGATCATAATGGGCAGATACGGCTTTGCTTAATTGATAAGCAATATTAGCCCATGCCACAATCCTTTCTTTTGACATATGTCAAAAAGAGAAAAGTTTAAATTTTTCCGCGAATTCTGCTGAGTGTTTCCTGACTAATGCCCAGGTAGGAAGCTATATAACCTAAAGGCATTCGTTGAAGAATGTGGGGAGAAAAATCAAGTAGCCCGGCGTAACGCTCTTTGGCTGTTTTAAATTGAGCGGCAACGAAACGCTCTTCCAGACGAACGTAGTAGTTTTCATTTATAATTCTAACCAGGCGTTCTACCTCCGGATACTTGTCATAGAGTTTTTGAAGATCGTCGTAACTAATGGCTAGCACCGTGCAGTCTTCAATGAGTTGAATGTTTTCAAAGGCAGGCTTTCTACTGATGAAACTGTAAAACGAAGTGACAAAACTGTATTCAAAGCCAAACCAATAGGTGACTTCTTTTCCGTCTAAATTATAATAACCTCTCACACATCCTTTTTCTACAAAGTACATGTGATGGCATACTTTACCTTCCGTTGCCAATAAGGTATTCTTGGAAAATGATTGTTGATGCAAGACCTTTTCTATGGCTTGTCTGGACTCCTCGTTGAGTTTATAGAAGTGGTCTATGTGATCGAAAAAGTTATTCATCGGCAGACGAATATACGCAATACTATGGTTTCATAAACTATTTTATATACATTTCAGAAATTGTTATACAATCTTTTATTCAGCTCTTCGTCTCTGAAATAAAGGAAAAAAAAGAGATAGATCATGAAAAATTTAGGTTATATAAAAAACGATAAACTCTTCACCATTAAATCCGATTGGAAGGGTACACCTATCGATAAGAACAATCGTTTCATGAATCATGAGTTTCCATTTGTGCCTAAGTTATCAGATGTTTTGAAATGGAGTTTTGAACGAAATCCGCAAAAAGACGAAAAAAAAGCAGATGCGTTTAGACTTATTCATAAAGACGATAAAACGTTTTTAAAACATGATCGTGATTGCCTGATATGGCTGGGACATTCTACTTTCTTTTTGAGATTGAATGGTGTTAATCTTTTGATTGATCCCGTCTTTTATAAAATTCCTTTAGTGAAGCGTTATGCGGATCATGCTTTTTCTCCTCAGCTGTTTTCAAATTTACATTACCTTTTAATTTCTCATAACCATCAGGATCATTGCCAGGAAAAATCTATTCGTGAGATTTCCGCTTTAAATCCCGGACTAACTATTTTATCCGGATTAAGCATGGAAAATCTTCTGGCACCCTGGAGCAAAGGCACCACGGTGCAGACAGCCGGTTGGTACCAGCAATACCAGACATCAGATGAATTAGCGATTTACTATTTACCTTCCAGGCATTGGTCTAAGCGAAGCCTGAACGATACCAACAGAGAATTGTGGGGAGCTTTTGTTTTTCAAACGAAAGAAAAAACAATTTACTTTAGCGGTGATACTGGATACGGAAGTCATTTTAAAGAAGCAAGAAAATTATTCCCTTCTATCGACATTGCCATTATTGGAGTGGGAGCGTACAAACCTGATTGGTTTATGCATGTCAATCATATTTCTCCGCAAGATGCTGTGAAGGCATTTCATGAATTAGGTGCCAAAATATTTATACCCATGCATTACGGAACGTTCGATCTAAGCGATGAACCCGTGGGAGAGCCAGTGAGGCTATTGAAGGACTTTGCCAAACAAAATAAAATCAACGGAGAATTGAAGCTTTTAGATTTGGGAGAGAATTGGCTATTATAATGTATTTATTTACTCTTGCAGAGGATAAGTATAAGCCCCCAGATACCTAATGCATATTCCAATCCACCGACCCAATAGGTGGCTTTGTCTAAATGACCAAAGTAAAGAGCAGCGCTTGTTCTTGTCAGCATGATGCCTAGATAAAGACAAACAAGAAATAGCAAACCAGTGAATCTCATTTCTTCCTTAAAGGCCGCGATAGTTAAGAATACAGTGAAACCAAGCTGAAGCCCGGTGTAGATGGTTAAGTATTCCACCTTACCGGTATTATTGAGAAATCCATAACCAAGAAAACGTGCACTGGTTTCATTTTTTACCAAACACCAAACAGTAAATAGCAGATAAAGAAAAGCATTCACGAGTAAATAAATCTGAATCATCATAGGTTAGGAATGCTTAAAATGTTGAATTTCTCTTTCGTGTTTTTGTGCCGCTTCCAGAGTAGGGAAGGTTCCTATATTTTTGCGCTTATTCGTTTTAGGATCTACTTTTCTGGAGTAAATACGGTATTCTCCGGACTTAAGTCTGCGTATCATAAAATAAGGTTTAAAGCAAACATCGATTTGATATATGCTTTAACCCTTAAAAAATCGTGCCATCGTATATCTATAAAATGAAAAGCATCAACCTACTCATGATGATCATTAAGCCATCTTCAACAATGGTGACTGTGCTCATGGGCAGATTAAACAAGGCCCCCAGACAGACACTTTTAATTTTTTGCTTGTTCAATACACTTTTTAATACTCCAATAATGCTAACTGTCATCACGATCAGTGTGATCCAATGGGTCAGTATGGGCATGAAGTCTGTTACATAAGCCAAGCCCAATGCTAATTCGGTAAAGGCATAGAAGTATCCCCAGGCTTTTATTTTTCCTGTTGCGAGATCATACATGGCATAACTTCCTGCAAATCCCTTTAAGTCGAGCATCTTAAAAAAGAAGAACGTCAGAAAAAAACCACCCATGAATATAGACATGAAAGGCATCCAATGTATGCGGCCATCATGAATGGATAAGAGCAATGACAATGAAGTAATATAGGCGAAGATGATCAGAATGGGTTTGTAGGTTTGAAACCAGTTTGCAGCAGGTGCTTCTACGGTTTCAATTTTGGATACCGTTGCGGGTGCTATCTGTTATTTATTGTCTTGACCTCCTAATGATGTTTGTAGCGTGGAGGTAGAGATATGTTGATCCATAGAAAGTATAGCGGAATGACTTTCCTTGGAAACTTTTACAGCAGTAATACCCGGCACAGCTGATAGCAGGCTGTTTACTTTGGCTTCACAGCCGGCACAGGTCATGCCTGTGAGCGGATAAGTATGGGTCATGATTGAGTCTATAAGTAAATACAAAATTAGAGAAAAAATTCCACGAGCAGCTGCTTTTTTGCTGTTGAATGTTGCAACCGGTTGTTCTGGACTATTTCAGAAGCTGAAATAGTCAACAAAAAGAGGTTTTTTTTACACAGGTATTTTTACACATCGTCTAACCATAGCTATCGGAGCTTATTTACTAATGGCATTGTTTTCCCTGACTGTAGATGTATTGTTCACCTAAATTAGTATACCTATGGAAATGAAACCCGCTTCTCATCATCATTCAGAACATAATCACAGTGCTCTTATTCAAGAATTAGTAAATTGCGCTCTTGCGTGCGAAATGTGTTCTTCTGCTTGTTTGGATGAAAAGGATGTTACTATGATGGCCAGATGCATTGAATTGGATCGCGACTGTGCAGACATTTGTTTTCAAGCCTCAAGGCTTTTGCAACGCAACGCTGAGATTGCCCATCATTACTTAACGATCTGTGAAGAAATATGTCGTTTGTGTGCGGAAGAATGTGGTAAGCATGATATGGATCATTGCAAAAAATGTTCAGAAGCTTGTTCTCAATGTGCCAAAGCTTGTCACTCACATTTAGAAGCTATTCATGCTGCCTGAATTAATTCTTAACATACATAAAAAAAGGGAAGATTTTATCTTCCCTTTTTTTATGTAATGAGGGGTTAACTATTCTTCTTCTTCCGCAGCTTGAATATTGATTGTAGATTCAGCAATCTCTGTTAATTTTTGATCTGCGTTTTTTTCTTCATTTAGAATTTCTTCCAGGATATCTGCGGCATCATTCAATCCCAATGTTCTTGCAAATGTTCTCAATGTACCGTAAGTAGCAATTTCATAATGTTCAACTTTTTGTCCGGCAGAAATGATACCTGCATCGCGCATTGCGCCTTCGTCTGTGCTTTCCATAATTTCCTGTGCTTCTTTGATGAGACCATCCATGGCTTCACATTTTTTAGCTACAGGTTTTTTACCTAAGATGGCAAATACTTGTTCTACTTTTTGCACTTGCTCTTCTGTTTCTTCCAAATGACTTTGGAGAGCATCGATTAACTCTTGTGAAGTAGCATTTTTAGCCATTTTAGGTAGTGCTTTTGTCAAAGCTTTTTCTGCCCAGTAAATGTCTTTCAATTCGTCTTCAAATAATTTCAGAAGTTTTGATTCTTCGATAGCATATTCTGCTGTTGCTGTATTCGCGTGCGATTTACTTTTAGTGGTTTTCATAGTGGTTGTAGTTTAAGTACGCAATAAGAAGGTCAAATAGTATACCATTTCATTTAAGGCCACTACAAGAGGGTTTCTCGTATTGACATGTGTACTTTTTTTCACTCCTTTATACCTTTATTTCCACAAATGGAATTTAAATTTTAGCCAAAAATGTTATAACTTCTGTTATAGAACTTATGCCAAAACTATATTTCAATACAACACAATATGCAGACCGGCCATTGCACTATGGCAAGCTTCCTCCATGGCTTTTCAATAGAATGGCATTGCTCGGTGGTGCCATAGTGGAGTCCATTGTATTAGAGTATGGTAAGTCGGCTGTATTAAGCAGGCTCAGTGATACCTTTTGGTTTCAGGCTTTTGGCTGTGCGTTGGGAATGGATTGGCATTCTTCCGGCATTACAACTTCCGTCATGGGTTCTTTGAAAACAGCTGTTGATCCTAAGTTTAAAGAGTTGGGGATTTATATCTGTGGAGGCAAAGGAAAACATTCTACACAAACACCACATGAATTGCTTTTATTATCCGATCGTACGGGATTAAACGGGACAGAACTGGTGCGCTCCAGCAAGCTTGCCGCTAAAGTTGACAACACAGCTATACAAGATGGATTTTAATTGTACCTGCACAATTTTATTGTAACAGACGAAGGCGAATGGGCCGCGGTTCAACAAGGGATGAACGACAGTAATGGCATGGCTCGCCGTTACTGTCGGCATTCCAATACAGTAAAGTCTTTTGTAGAAAATCCACATGCTTTTATTTATGGAAAAAATCAGGGAGAGATTTTGAACTTCGTAGATTTAAATGCCGCTGAATCAAAGACCGGAATATTGAACATCATTAAAGAGAATCCCGCGAAAATGTTTTCGGAAATACAAAAGGTCATCATGCCTTCACATCATGAAGTACGCGCATCAAATGTCAACTTGAAACGTTTGGGCAGCATGCTCGATTTAGCGCATGATAGACACTTACAAGATTTTGAATCCTTATTGATGTTGGAAGGAGTCGGTCCAAGAACGATACAATCCCTGGCTTTAGTACGCGAAGTGATTCATGGTACACTTACTCGGTTTAGTGATCCCGTCCGTTTTTATTTTGCACATGGAGGCAAAGATGGACATCCATTTCCTGTTCCTATTAAAGTGTACGATGAGACGATCGCTATATTAAGGTCCTCTGTTGAGAAGGCCAAAATAGGTGATACCGATAAACAGTTAGCCATTAAAAATTTAACATTAGCCGCTCAAAGCATGGAGAAAATTTTTGAACCTGATCCCAATGCTTTTGATCGTGTGATCGCGAAAGAACGTGCTGAATCCTATAAGTATGGCGGACGTACAGTTTTCAGAAAATCGAAGCCTCCAAAAGATGATGGTCAACTTAATTTGTTCTAATATTTAATTCCCCTTTAGGGGTTAGGGGCAAGACAGATTGATTTAACGTAACCGTTTACTATTGTCCAGCAGTGTCAGGTCTGAAGACCTGACACCCAGCAAAATTTATTCTGATTTTTTAAAATTTCTCTTTATAGGGGTTAGTGGTAAGACAGATTGATTTAATATAAACCGATTGCTATTCTTAATCACTCTTTCTCCGCAGTCTTTCTCTTTTTAAAAATGGCATGTTGTTCGCAGTGAATATTGAAAATAACGATCATGAGCGGCTCCAAATTTCGTATAGGTTGTTCAGGCTATCATTATACAGCCTGGAAAAATAATTTTTATCCACAAGGTTTACAGCCGAAGAACTGGTTGGCTTATTACAGCACTGTTTTTAATGCGGTAGAATTAAACGCCACCTTCTACCGCACACTCAAACTGGCTGATCTCACGAAGTATGCGCACAATGCGGTAAATGATTTTAAATTTGCCGTGAAGATGAATAAATATATTACGCATACATTAAAGCTGAAAGATAGCAAATCACAAATTCAGGATTTTCAGGAATTAATATTAGAAGGGTTAGGTAATAAATGTTCTCACTTTCTATTTCAATTACCTCCGTCATTTCAATATAATGAGGAAAATTTAGAAAGGATATTAACAAATATTCCTCATCAGGCGTCTAATGTAGTAGAGCTGCGCCATGTTTCATGGTGGAACGGAGAAGTAGAAAAAGCATTTTCACAAGCAGGACTTACCTTTTGCAATGTGGATTTTCCGGGAATGAATACTCAATTTATCCATACTTCTCCTCAATTTTATTTGCGCCTGCATGGTAATCCAGAATTGTTCAAATCTTCTTATAGCATAGAAGCATTAGAAAGTTTTCACCAGCGATTTCCTGAAGGATCTCAATGTTATAATGTTTATTTTAATAACACTTATTACGAAGCCGCTTATACCAATGCTTTGCAATTGATGGAGTTGATCGGTAAAGAAAAAATGGTTCACCATTGAGTATTGCTTATGCCAGAAGGACCTTCTATTTTAATCCTAAGAGAATTACTTGAACCCTTTAAAGGTAAACAAGTGATCAATGCTTCTGGGGATGCTGACATTGATCTCGATCGATTGAATGATCATATAATATCAGACATCAGAAGTTATGGTAAAAATATTTTTCTTTGTTTCACTGGATTTTACATACGTGTTCATTTAATGATGTATGGAACCTATAAGATTAATGGACGCAAAGAAGGAACGCCCAGATTAAGAATTACCACTAACAAGGAAGAAATAAATTTCTATACTTGTATTGTTACTTTACTAGAAGGGAAATCTGCGGATCAGTACGATTGGGATACTGATGTTTTATCCGATGAATGGAATCCTTTAAAAGCAGAGAAGACTTTGAAAGCCATGAAGAAAGAGAAAGTATCTGATGTGTTATTGGATCAGAATGTTTTTACAGGTGTAGGAAACATCATAAAGAACGAAGTACTGTTTAGAGTAAAAATTCATCCTGAATCCTTAGTGAGCGCATTGCCAACGAAGAAATTAAAAGAGTTGGTAAAAGTGGTAAGGCAGTTTAGCTTTGATTTTTATAATTGGAAGAATAAAAATCAATTGAATAAAAACCTAAATATTTACAGTAAGAAAAAATGTCAAAGGTGCGGCATACCCAACCATACCGCTTACATAGGAAAAGGCAAACGACTGCCTTGTTTCTGTGCTAACTGTCAGGTAATGTATGCTTCCGAAGCATTAACAAAATAGTTATGCATCTTATTTAAATTATTTTGCCGCTTTACAATAAGGAAGGACAACCTTTTTCTTTTTCTTTATATGAAGAGGTGAAAATAAAATTATCACAGCGATTTGGGAGACTCACAGCTTATACTTGTTCACCTGCAAGTGGTATATGAAAAGACGGTGATAAAATTGTAAAAGACGATATCTATGTATATTAAATCATGCTTGCTGAAATCGATCATAATTTTTGAAGGAAGTATAAGTCTAACTTGCAACTGATTTTCCAACAGGACAAATTAATTATTCCTGTTTCATCTATCACCTTATTATAATTATTGAATACGAATCAATTTGTCTTCTACCACCGCAATCACCTGATCATTATCCAATACTTCTATGACATAACCACCTGTAAATTCTCCGAAGCTCGGAAGTATAGCTTGCTGTTCTCCAAAGTAAAAACAGGGAAACTTTAATCGTTGGTTGGCAAGTCCTCTTAATTTTACCACTGGATGGATATGGCCGGATATGACATATTCATCTTTTACCATCAAAGGTTTCGGATGATGAGTAAAAGTAAAAGCGCCCATTCGTAATTCTTTATCATAAACAACTATGCAAATCTCTTTGTATTTTTCAAGTGGGAATTCGTCGTGGTTTCCTAACACCAAAATCATATTTACTTCCTTGTATTGATTGCGCCAGTCACAGAAACGATCCCATTCCTCATTGATGTCGCTATGAAATAAATCACCGACAAAGATGATGCATTTGACATCGTGACCTTGCATCATCGTATCCAACCGCTCAAAGTTTTCTTCCAATGCTTGTTGCGGAACAGCAATACCGGCCTTTCTGAAATGTGTGATCTTTCCTATATGCAAATCACTGATCAGCAACGTTCGTTCTTCTTCCCACCAGATGGCTTTTTGCTCCAGTAAAGTGAACGTATTATTTTTTAGCCTGAGCTGCATCTTCTTTTTCGAATTGTTTGATCATTTTATTAACACGGTCTTCCAGTTTTTCCGAAGATAATTGTTCCCTTAATCGATCTACCAGTATAGGAAAGGCGAAAGGAGTGGGACTGGGTGTTTGTTTAATTAATATACGCTGACGATGGATACGTTCCAACGCTTTTCTCAATCTTGTTTCTTCCAGTTGCTGATCCAGTACTTCCTGATAAGCTTGTTTGATGAGCATGTTCTTCGGATCATGAGTACTGATCACATCAAATAGTAAGGAAGAGGAAGCCTGCAAATGTTTCGTCTTAACAAATTTCCCCGGATAGCCTTGAAAGAGCAAGCCGGCTATGGTTGAAATCTCACGAAACTTTCTTCTGGCCATCTCGGTGGAATTGACACTGCGTTGTATGTCATCCAACAAGTGAGTAGTAGAAAACAAATCATGTTCTGACAATACGTGTTGAATATCTATTTCAGTATCTGAAAGTAATTCAAATCCATAATCGTTCATGGCCATAGAGAACGTAATCGGTACAATCTTACTGATGCGGTAGGCGAGTAGAGAGGCCATGCCTTCATGCACCAATCTTCCTTCAAAGGGGAAGAAGAACAAATGATAACCGTCTTTCGTCTGACAGCGTTCGATCAGGAATTCATGTTCATTGGGAATAGCAGATCGTTCGCTTTGTAATTTTAAGATCGGTTGTAGCTTTTCCATTTCCGGGCCTGGTGATTCATTCGTTAAAGCATCGTTTAACCTTTCGCGAATAAAACGTGAAAGTTCTGAAGACAAAGGTACTCTACCACCCATCCAGCGCGGGACGATACCGCTTTTCTGTTTGGATTTTCGTACCTGTACCGTCATTTCTCTTACACGCACAAACTCCAGATTTAATCCCGCAAAGAAAAACACAACGCCCGGTTTCATCCAGGAGATGAAATCTTCTTCTATCGTTCCAAGAAATTTACCGCCCATATACTTTACTTGGAGCACCGCATCAGAAACAATAGTACCTATGCTCAGGCGATGACGCAAGGCTACCTTACGGCTATTGACTGTGAATTTGTCGCCTTCTATTTCTACTCGTTTAAATTCATCATAGGCTAGTAAAGAAGGACCGCCTGTAGTGATAAAACCCAGTACCCATTGCCATTCATCATAGGTCATGTATTGAAAGCAAAAGGTGGACTTGATTTCATGTGCGAGTTCTTCCTGTTCAAATCCATCACCTACTGCCAGCGTTACCAGATACTGAGCGAGTACATCAAAGCATTGAACCAATGGTGTACGATCTTCCTGGATATTTTTATGAACACCTTCTCTTAAAGAAACCCCTTCGATCAATTCCAGTGAATGGGTTGGAACAAAATAGATTTTACTGGTAGCACCAGGTTTATGTCCGCTTCGTCCTGCGCGCTGCAGGAAGCGAGAGATGCTTTTTGGACTGCCCACCTGTATCACCGTTTCTACCGGATGAAAATCAACACCTAAGTCTAAACTGGATGTACAGATGACGAGCTTCAATTTTTCTAAATGTAAATTCTCTTCCACCCAATCGCGAAGCTCACGATCTAGTGAGCCATGATGTAAAGCCATGATGCCGGCCATGTCCGGATATTTTTCGAGAATGAAACGGTACCAGATTTCTGTTTGCGAGCGTGTATTGGTGAATAGTAGAGTAGTAGTACTCGCCATGACAATCGGCATGACTTTATCTAATAGATTAATACCCAGATAACCTGCCCAGGGAAGCTTTTCTACTTTGTCCGGTAATACCGATTCTACTGTTATTTTTTTCTGAATGTTGGAGCGAACGATAACTGTTTGTTCTTTCGCTATATTCATTCCGGTCAATACTTGCAGTGCTTGTTCCAAGTTACCGATAGTCGCTGACATGCCCCAGGTGCGAACGGCAGGTTGGAGATGACGTAAGCGGCAAAATGCCAATTCCGTTTGCACACCGCGCTTGGTGCCTAACAATTCATGCCATTCATCGGCAATGAGTATTTTCAGGTTTTTGAATAAGTCCGTATTGTTTTTAGTAGCAAATAGCAAATGCAAACTTTCCGGTGTAATCAGCAGGACTTCTGGCATCGCTTTTTTCTGCGCTGCTTTTTCTTTCGCACTCACATCGCCTGTACGCACACCTACCTGCCAAGGAATCTCTAATTCGTCACAAGCCTTTTGCAGATTGCGTCGAAGGTCTTTCGTTAACGCACGCAGGGGGGTGATCCACAAAACCTGTAATCGGGAATTCTTTTTTGTTTTATAATCGGGATTGTTATTGATGTAATCGATGAGGACAGGTAAAAATATACCGTACGTTTTTCCTGAACCGGTTGGCGCATTTAACAAACCACTCTTGCCTTCCAAGAAAGCAGCAATGGTCTCCTGCTGGAAGTCCGCGAGCTTCCAGGATTTGGCTTTCATCCAAGACGAAATTATTTTTTCTCCAGGTGTGGACATGTAATTATTTGCGTTAGCGATTGAGCCATTGTTTGAGCTCTTCACGCTTTTTCAGCGTGAAAGCGAGTGGCGAAAGCGCGGCCCGAAGGGAAACGCCCTTATCATAAAGCTTCTGACGCTTATTCACTTTATAATTTTAATAAAATAAATTCTATTTATATGCTTTCAAAATACTTTTCAAATTATCCAACGTATCAGCTTCTTCCAACTTCTTGTCTTTTCTCCAATTTAAAATACGAGGAAAGCGTACCGCTATACCTGACTTATGACGAGAGGATTCATTGATGCCTTCGAACCCGATTTCAAATACGAGTTGAGGTTTCACCGTACGGACAGGACCGAATTTTTCAATGGTGTTCTGTTTGATGTAACGATCCACTTCTCTAATCTCTGCATCCGTTAAACCGGAATAAGCTTTAGCAAAAGGAATCAGTTTATCCTTTTCCCAAACGGCGAAGGTATAATCGGTATACAGCTCCGCTCTACGCCCGCTTCCTTTCTGCGCGTAAACCAATACTGCGTCAATACTGAGTGGATCCACTTTCCATTTCCACCAGTCTCCTTTTTTTCTGCCGGTCAGGTATTGCGCTTGTTTACGTTTGATCATGAAACCTTCCGCCGCCTGTTCTCTCGATTGCAGATGTAAATTTCTCAATTCATCCCATCCATCAAAAGTCAGCAAAGGTGAAATTTTAAACGCCCCTTTGATTTCCGTTTGTTCAAATAAGTCTTCCAAAATTTTACGTCTTTCTTCCTGTGGTTTTTGACGAACATCTTGTCCTTCGTATTCCATCACATCATAGCCAATGAAGGCTACAGGTGCTTCCGTTAAAATCTTCTTGGTAATATTTTTTCTGCCGATGCGCGTTTGTAAAATATTGAAGGGGAGTGGACGATCGTTTTCAAAACAAACAATCTCTCCATCCAATACGGTGCCTGAAGGGAGTTGTGTCCTCAGCGATTCCAGTTCAGGAAACTTTTCCGTTACCAATTCTTCTCCGCGTGACCAAATGTATAATTCATTGTTGCGCACAATCACTTGAGAACGGATGCCGTCCCATTTCCATTCGGCAAACCAATCTTCCGGTTGCCCCAAGCTTTCCAATCCACCTTCTAAGCCATAAGCCAAATAAAAAGGATAAGGCTTCGATGTAGTATCTCCAGTATTTTCACCATAAATCAATTCTTTGTAGGACGAATGGTAAGGATCCCATTGACCCATCACGCGGTGTGCAACGACAGCGGAAGTCATGTCACTGACTTCACCAATGGCTCTCACCACCAGCGTTTGAGAAACACCGATGCGAAAACTACCCATGAGTAATTTATTAAAAACAAATGTTTCATAGGTCGATAATTGTTTCCAGGCTTCAAGGATCAATTGTTTTTTCTCTTCATCTGTTGCTTTGTTCAATTGCGTGAAGTAGGCAAACCATTCACTTAATGTTTTCTCAGAGGTAGAAGTATTAACGGGTAAAATCAAAGAAATAGTTTCAGCCAAATCACCTACACTGCCATAACTTTCCCTGAACAACCACATCGGAATGTTCGCCTGTTCGATGGCCCATTCCTGTACCTGCGTCGTCTTAATCTTACGAGGAGGCCTGCGTCCGGTAAACAGAGCCAAAGCCCAGATTTTATCTTCATCTGGTGCGGACAGAAAATAAGCTTTCAACAAAGCGACTTTATCATTCGTCTTTGTTGTGC
Organism: Cytophagaceae bacterium; assembly: GCA_014376985.1. Classification (GTDB taxonomy): domain Bacteria; phylum Bacteroidota; class Bacteroidia; order Cytophagales; family Cytophagaceae; genus JACMQM01. The sequence continues at coordinate 18,580 of JACMQM010000384.1, forward strand.
GGTCGAGTTCAAGAAAGAGGTTGGTAAATCGTTTCATGATTCTGTTGTTTCTGTTGCCGCTTCTTCCTCTTCACCATACATTGTTTTCACTTCCGCCGATTCGACACCACGTTCGTTAAGCCATCTTGAAAAAGTATCTGTGTATCCATGCGTGACATACACTTTTTCAGCGCCTGTAGCATCGATGGCAGTATTCAGTTCATCCCAATCCGCATGATCAGAAAGTACAAATCCTCTGTCGATGGATTTACGGTTCTTCGCGCCGCGTATCGCCATCCAGCCGGAGCAATACCCGGTAGAGTAAGGCTCAAAACGTTTGAGCCAGGGAGTGTTTAATACTGAACCGGTGGCGAAAATCAAGGCACCCTGAAAGTCGCTTTTGCTCGCATTATTAACCGGCGGAATATAAGGCAAATCAAATCCGGCAGTACGCAATTGTTCATTCACATTATAGATGGCACCGTGTGCGAAAACAGGTTGATCAAAAGGCTGTAAGTTCTTGATGAGTCGCTGCATCTTTCCCAAGGCATAACCCATGAGGATGCTGTTCTTACCTTGCAATTTATTTTGTAAAGCCCAGACTTTGATCTCGTCTATGATTTCCTGTTGTGGTTTCCATTTGTAGATCGGCAAACCAAAAGTAGATTCCGTGATGAATGTATGGCACTTGATCGCTTCGAAAGGAGGACAAAACAAATCGTCCTGTAATTTATAATCACCGCTGGCCACCCAGATTTCTCCTTGTTGTTCTACTCTTACCTGAGAAGAACCGATGATATGTCCGGCGGGATGGAGAGAAAAATTTACCCCGTTGATGGTAAAAGATTCTCCGTATTCCAGTGTTTGTAACGAGATATCTGATCCGAGTCGCATGCGAAGAATCGGCTCAGAATCCTTATGTGCCAGGTAATGTTGGCAACCCCACTTGGCATGGTCGCTGTGAGCATGGGTAATGATGGCGCGCTCCACTGGTTTCCAGGGATCAATATGAATGTCCGCCGAGGGACAGTAAATACTGGAAGCCGTAAAGGAGAGGAGTTCATTGCGTTTCATAGTCTGTAAGGATACAAAAATGATACCTTCTAAACTTTAACAAACCAGTAGAGGGCAATGTTCAAAAATGGAAAAAGGGAAAGTCTAAAGAGCTCAGACTTCCCCTTAGATCAACCTTACCCTGGACATCAATTTAATTATATGGTGTAAACTGGTATGTTAGTACCGAATTTCTCAATTTCAATAATAGTTCTGTTTTTATTTTTTCTAATTGAGGATATGAAAATTCAAAATTTGATTTCTTGTTTTTATATTCAATTATATTCAATTTTATCTAAATCATCAAGATCGGACGTGTCAAGACGCAATCTTTCTTAGTTATATTTAAAATGAGATTTTATGAAATATTTATATAACTCCAAAATTATTGCTAACAACAAGACAACTAATACTAAAATCCATAACTGTATCTTAATATTCTAAAAAAAATAATTCAGGCCGTTAGAAAAGTAATACCATTATTATAAGCAGAATAAATTGTCCCAAAAAAGAAGCTAAGGCAAGAAAAATACCAGCAATTAATTTGCTTCTAACTGGGTCGCCTCATATTTTGTTTAAGCCGTTTCATCATTTTTGTCTTAAGGTTGCCACTAGCGTTTTGTGGCTATCCGAAGAGTGGAACTTTTACCACAAAACTTGATTTGAAAAACTAGTGTTTGATTGACCACAAAACTGTCTTTGAAACAAAAGGCCCACCTTTTGTTATAGGTGCTGTTATAGCCAATTCTTCTCTTCATTTTATCAATAGCAATTTGTTGTCCGTAACAAATTGCTCAAATGTTATTGGCTGTCTATTTATAATTTTAGCAATCCAATCTGTTATTTCAGGTTCTTTTTGAAACCGCGGAAAATAATGTAGCATTATCATTACAAGTATTAGCATTATCGATGTGTTTTCTTTTCTTTTTGTCAAAAAGAAGCTGATCAGACTTGGTGATTTATATTGAATGACAGTTCCTAAATTCTCGCTTAAAATTGTTGCCATTTCAGAAAATGTTAACTTTTTTTGACAAGTCAGTTCGTATGACTTATTTATATGTTGCGATATGTTTGTTAGGATAGTTGCAGAAACAGCGCCAATATCACGAACGTCTACAAGAGTGAATTTTGCGTTACCAGCAGGCAAATAAATTAGTTTTTTCTTCACTAAGTCGTTATGCAAAGTTGTAGTAAAATTTTCCATAAAATAAGCAGGTCGTAAGAATGTATATGGAATTTTACTGTCAACAATTAGCTTTTCAATTTTTTGGTGTGGAATTAGCTTACTTTTTTCAACTCCCTGAACCGATAAGAATACAATATGTTTAACGCCTTTGTCTTTACAAGTGTTAATTATAGGTTTAAAGTATTTTTCAACTTCTGAAATTTGTGGTGGTCGTAATAGAAAAAGGATATCGCAACCGTCCAAAGCTGTATTATATGTCTTAAAATCGGTAAAGTTAAATAGTAAATATTTTATTTTATAATCAGACAATTTAATTCTGTCTTCGTTCGAGTTTCTAACTCCAGCATAGATGTCAAGTTGATGGTCAATTTTTTGTAATGACTTTATCACTTCTGTCCCAACATTTCCTGTAGCACCTGTAATTAAAACTTTTGTCATACTATTTATGTAAAGTGTTTGTCATTGTCATTGTCATGTTTTCTTTTCGCATTCGCTATAAGCTAGCGTGGCTTCACGACGATGATGAGATTATAAAACTCTCCACCATTAAGCCGCATTAAAGTTTATTTAATTTCATCAAATTCAAACTGAAAAAATCTTATGGTATATTCATTAAGATAAACTAACAAGCTGATTTCACTTAAAGTAAACACAAAAATTTGCAAATAATACTACTGACCTAATTAATTGAAGTAATATTAAATCCACTTTTTTAGTTACAATTAATATAATTCACAAATGGTAGGCTATTCCACTAAAATGTGGGATTGATGTAACTTATTTCAATTATTGTGTAATGCATATCATTAAGATATAAAGTAGACTTGCGTTATTAGGTTGCATTATACAAATATATAAGCGTTTTACTTTTGTAAATGTGCGACACCATTAATTGAAAACTGTTTATGGAAACCAAAGAAAAACTGGATAAAGATATTGTTGAAATCACGATGCACATACAAGATAAGTTTCCTGAATTGTCAAAGTACATTGCTGAAATGCCTGTTCATATTCAGTATACTAATGGTTCGAATGTTAGTGTTGAAGATTTGAAAAAATATTACGATTCATTAAAAGAAGTACTGAAAAAATACGCTGAAGAACACGAAGCTAAGAAACGTTAGTGTTTGTTATGTTGAGTCAATTGACAAGTGATCTGTAAATTTAATTTAACTTGACATAAACGATTATAAGTAATGGTGAAAATATTAATTGTATTGACATCCCACAGTGCTCTGGGAAATACAGGAGAAAAAACAGGGTTTTGGATAGAGGAATTTGCTACGCCTTATTACGTAATGGCAGATGCAGGTGTAAGTTTAACTATCGCTTCTCCGCAAGGTGGTCAGCCACCTGTCGATCCTAAAAGTGAAGCTGCTGATGCACAAACAACCTCAACGGAGCGGTTTTATAAAGACAATGTGTTGATTGATAAAGTGGCTCATTCTTTTAAGCTAAGTGAAGTCAATCAAGCGGATTACGATGCGGTATTTTACCCTGGAGGCCACGGTCCGTTATGGGATTTGGCAGAAGATAAAAATTCTATCCATTTAATTGAAGGTTTTTATAACCATCAGAAACCAATTGCTTTTGTGTGTCATGGACCTGCCGCTTTACTTCATGCGAAAGCGAAGAATGGAGAATTTCTTATAAAAGGCAAGCATGTTACGGCCTTTTCCAATGCAGAGGAAGAGGCAGCGAAGTTAACCAAAGTAGTTCCTTTTCTATTGGAAGAAGAACTAAAGAAAAATGGTGCACATTATAGTAAAGGCGAAGACTGGACTCCTTATGTGAAACAAGACGGTTTATTGATAACCGGCCAAAATCCTGCATCATCAAAGGATGTTGCTCTATTACTTTTAAAAACACTTAATATTCAAATATAATATGAGTGATACCTATAATTACGAAGTGAACTTACAATGGAACTACGAGACCAAAGGAACATTGAGTTCACCTGTTCTTCCCTCTAAAATAGAAGTCGCTACACCTCCTGAGTTTCCTAGAGGAATGGAAGGGATATGGTCGCCTGAGCATCTATTTGTTGCAGCTGTTAGTTCTTGCTTAATGGCTACCTTTCTTGCGATTACTTCTAATTCAAAAAATGAATTTATCAGTTTGGAGAATAATGCCATAGGAAAGGTGGAAAAAGTGGACGGCAAGTATGCTGTAACCGAGATTAGAATAGAACCTAAAATTTCAATTTCTTCTTCCGGAGATCCTGATCGTATAAGGCATGTCATGACAATGTGTGAAAAAACATGTGCCATTTCAAATTCCATAAAGACAAAAGTTATTCTTTCTCCTGTATTTAAAATCATTTAATGGGCTGTAATTATTATCAGCATTGATAAGTATAATAAATAGTTTAGCCCATTTGAAATGAAAATTTTATCGGTTTGTATTTTTATAGTCATTTCAATGGTTATGTTAGCTTGTAAAAACAATGCTGTCATCAATCGTAAGCCGGCTCCTGATGTTGATCTGAATATCACGATAGAAAAAAGCGAAGGTGTTTCTTATTACCTGGATACAGTTCATGTGGTTGAATTTTTAAAGGATTATGCTATCCATAAAAACTATCAGAATGATCTTGAATTGTTTTACAAAAAAAGAAATTATGAATTTGCCTGGATGAATAGTGCTGGATTAAACGAGTATTCCAGTAGTTTTATAAACTTGTTAAATCAGGAACGAAATTTGTCCAAGCAGGACTCTACCTTGTACTATAATAGATTGCCCAACTTATATCACTTTTTTTTAGATCCTAATCAGTCATTTAGCAATAAAGATAGTTTGCTGATGGAATTAGAACTTTTATTGACGATCAATTTTTTTGATTATGCCAAGCGGAATTGGAAAGGCGGGAGTGATGAAAACTTAAAACAGGTAAGGTGGTTTATAGCACGAAAGAAAATGAATTACGAAACTTTATTGGATACTATTCTAACTCATGATCCACATAAATTTTCTTCCTTCGAACCAGTGTATAGGCAATATGGTTTGTTGAAAAACTATTTATTAAAGTACAGAGCCATCGAAGAATCTGGTGGATGGAAAACCTGGACAGATAAAGTAATTTCTCTCAAGAAAGGTGACAGTTCTGATTTTGTACTGTCCGCTAAAAATCAACTTTATCTTCTGGGTGATTTAAGTAAAAAGGATACTAGCTACATATTCGATAGTCCATTGGAAGATGCTGTGAAGAAATTTCAAAAGAGACATGGCCTAAGTCAGGATGGTATAATTACAGGCAAAACACGTTTAGCACTTAGTGTTCCACTTCGCACTCAAATAGAGCAATTGCTAATTAATATGGAGCGCGGCAGATGGGTTCCCTTAGAGCCTGAGGGTGATTACCTGGTGGTAAATATTCCGGATTTTAAGTTGTATGTGTATACCGATGACAGTATTGCCTGGACATGTAATGTCATCGTTGGTAGCTCTTCATTGAGAAGCAATACTGTCATATTTAATGATAATATAGAATACATCGTTTTTAGTCCTTATTGGAACATTCCGGAACACATCATCATCAAAGAAACACTTCCAGCAATAAAAAAAAATCCAAACTACCTGATAAAACATGATATGGAAGTGGTGAATATGTCTGGTAAAGTTATTCCCATCTCTTCCATCAACTGGCAATCCTATACCAACCATTTTCCTTACATCATACGTCAAAAGCCGGGTAGAGACAATGCATTGGGACAAGTGAAGTTTCTATTCCCCAACTCTTACGATATTTACATGCATGATACGCCGGTTAAATCACTGTTTGGGGAATCTTCCCGCATGTTTAGTCATGGTTGCATCCGCTTAGAAGATCCCTATAAATTGGCACAGTTTCTATTGAGAGATGATGCAAAATGGTCAGATCGAAGAATAAAGGCATCAATGAGTGATGAACAACAACTGTTTGTAAGATTGAAGAAGAAAGTTCCCGTGTTCATCGCTTATTTCACCAGTTGGGTGGATCGCAACGGGGAACTAAATTTCAGAGAAGATGTTTATCATCATGACGAAGAGATGAGGAAACTATTAATAATCAATTAAGAAGATTGCGAGATTAATTCGTTAACTTAAATTAACTCTGCGAATACTTGCTGTTTCGCCTAAAAGAATTAAAGTATATGAGAACTTTATTGGTAAGCAAAATCAGTTTATCCTTGTTTTTCCTGTTGTTATTTACTGCTCCATGTTTCTCAAAACATGATGTAGGTATTCAGGTTTGTCAGTCTGAAGCCTATACCTTATACAATGAATTGCAATTGGAGCAATTGGGATTAAATCAATCTGTTTTCGCTAAAGCATTAAAGGGTTGGTCTGAATTGAAAAGACAAAATCTTCTACGATCAAACGTGCTTTCAATTGTTGACTTATCGCAGTCTTCTAATTCAAAAAGACTCTATGTGATTGACATGGAAAAAAAAGAATTACTGTTTAATACTTATGTGGCACATGGTCGTAATTCAGGCCAGGAATTCGCTTTAGATTTTTCAAACGAATTAAATTCTTATAAATCCAGTTTAGGTTTTTACTTAACCGATGAGACTTATCAGGGAATACATGGCTTATCCATGAGGTTAAAAGGAATGGAGAAAGGCATTAACGATATTGCAGAACAACGTGGTATAGTCATGCATGGAGCGCCTTACGTGAGCGAGTCATTTATTCAGCAAAATGGAAGATTGGGACGAAGTCAAGGCTGTCCGGCGGTTATGGAAGAGCTTTGTGAGCCAATTATTAATTCAATTAAAGGAGGCTCCTGCTTTTTTATGTTTTATCCTGAGGCTACTTATATTGAAAATTCAAAATTGCTGTAAGCACATGCTATCTGATCATATCATATAGGTTTTACGCTATCGTATGGTAATGATACCGTAAACTAATATGATCGAATATTTAAGACATTTAAAATTTCTGGCGCTCAATTCAAAAGAGATTGTTGAGAAACAAGTAGATTCCTATCGATAGCAGCACTCTTATGAAGGTACCGTTATTCGAGCAATATCGTTATACATTCCTTTTTTCTAAGTAGTCCGGATGGCAGTTTCATGGTCATTCAATTTAGTATGATCGTACCCATCATACTTTTTATATTGGTTATATTTTTTATGCTAACTATTTTCAGAACAAAACCATTGGATCAGGCAGCCAGTGTCACCAAATATAAAGATTTACTTGACAAGAATTATAGAGAGATATTTTGTGTGAAATAAATGCGAATTCGTATTCCTACACGATAAACAAAACCATAACAGAAAAAGGTAATAAGATGTACGATATCGGAGTGAAATTGACAACTATAGCACTTGTATTTTCAATTGTATTGATTTTAATAAATAAGCTGATCATTATAGAGAAGTCTCTAACAAAAATACAAGGGTGAATATCAATAAGCTGCCTATGCATGAATCAAAATAATAGTCTTGTACTTTTATCGAAATAAACAGTGAATCCTATAACTCTTCTAACTAGTTATATAATGCTTTAAAAGCGTTTTTTTTGAACTTTGTGTTTGACCCAATAACTCAATAGGCAAACTCATGGAACAAAATCATACTTCGTATCTTATTTCAACCCAAAATCAAATTGCTTCCAGCGAATTCGAAGACTCTTTTTATGAGGCCAGACAAATATACTCCATGAGCCATGTGAGGTTTGTCGGTAGTCTTTCACAACAAATGACTCTGAAAGCATTGGATAAATCATTTGAGATTTGTCGTTTAGCGGGTATTAAGAGTAAGCATCATTTCAAGAAAGTTTTCATATTTGATGCTACGATTGGGACTATTCTTATTGACTGGCAAATGAGTAAAACAGGATTTAGTTTGATGATGATAGAAATTTCCTCTGCCGATGAAAAGTTAGAGCTTTGGTTAAGGAAGCTGGCAGTCAATAAATTTTTATAAATCTTTCTTTTCTTTCTATTTAATTATTTAATTTATATGAAAATAGCTGTTTATAGCACCAAGTCTTATGACAAGCAGTATTTGCAATCGTGCAATACAAATAAACACAGCTTGATTTTTCTGGAAGAAGCACTTTCTTTAGACACTGTATCCTTAGCGAAAGAGATGCAGGTTATTTCTATTTTTGTCAACGATGATGGTTCAGAACTTGTTCTTAAGGCATTGAAAGAAATAGGAATAAAACACATTGCCATCAGAGGCGCTGGATATGATCAGGTGGATCTTCTTTGCGCTCAAAAGTTAGGCATTACTGTTTCTCACGTTCCTAAGTATTCGCCTTATGCGATTGCAGAGCATGTCGTAACGTTGATGATGGCTTTGAATCGGAAAATTGTTCGGGCTAATAAAAAAGTAGAAGGTTATAATTTCAATTTAGACGACTTAATCGGATTTGACCTCAATGAGAAGAAAGTTGGGATCATAGGTTGCGGTAAGATAGGCGCTATTGTTGCTAAAATAGTTCATGGCTTTGGTTGTTCGATACTGGTTTACGACACGGTTAGAAATGAAGAAGTCATAAAACAATATCAGGCAGAATACTGTAACCTTGATTATTTATTAGAGAACTCGGATGTCATTACACTTCACACTCCTTTAAATGAAGATACCAGACACCTGATTGACAAAACAGCGATTGATAAAATGAAGAAGGGAGTGATGTTGATCAATACTTGCAGAGGTGCAGTAGTGGATACTCAGGCTGTTATAGATGGACTCGATAATGGTAAGATAGCATACTTTGGAATGGATGTTTATGAATATGAAAAGAGCCTTTTCTTTAAGGATCATTCTAAAGATGCGCATTCAGATACTTTGTTTGCCCGGTTATTGAATTTTGAAAATGTTTTAATTACAGGTCATCAAGCTTTTCTTACAGATAATGCTTTAAGTAACATTGCGCAAACCACCATGGATAGTTTTGATGCCTGGTCAGTTAACAAATTTTCCGCAACAGAATTATAGGCTAACTGTATTGTCGTATTCTTTTCCTTAATCTTTTATATAATGAATCCAATAGAAAGTAACATCCAGCCGAATTTGCATTTTTGGTCTATTTCTTCCACAGAAATACTACCTAAACTAGGTAGCTCTACTAGCGGATTGAGCACAGAGGAGGCAAATAAAAGGCTTAAGCAATACGGCAAAAATAATATCATGCCTTCTTCTAAAGAGAGCGATCTAGTATTATTTTTCTCTCAGTTTAAAAGTCCTATCGTTATCATTTTACTCTTTGCTTCAGTATTGGCTCTTTTTTTACAGGACTATAGCAACTCGGTTATTATCTTTTTCATTATTCTGATCAGTGGATTTCTAAGCTTTTGGCAGGAAAGAGGAGCCAAAGGTGCAGTAGAGAAGCTGCTTACCGTGGTACAGATAAAATCTTTAGTATTGCGTGACGGCAACAAAATAGATATTCCAACCGAGCAAATAGTGCCAGGTGATATGGTACTGTTGAGTGCCGGTGATGTAATACCTGGAGATGGTATGATAATTCTTTCACAAGATCTTTTTGTTGATGAAGCATCTTTAACAGGTGAAACATTTCCAGTTGAAAAAAACTGTAATGCCGTAAAAGAAGATGCCGCTTTATCACAAAGGCACAATGTTGTGTTTATGGGTACACATGTTGTAAGCGGCACTGCCACGGTATTGATGGTGTATACTGGCAAACAAACAGAACTTGGTAAAGTAGCCAAACGACTGTCTATTCCAGCACCTGCGACGGAATTTGAAGCTGGTATCAGAAAGTTTGGTTACATGTTGGTGGAAATTACGATGCTACTTGTATTGGTGATTTTCGTAATCAATATTTATTCTCATCGGCCAGTTGTAGATTCCTTGTTGTTCTCTTTAGCATTGGCGGTAGGTCTTACGCCTCAGTTGCTTCCTGCTATCATCAGTATCAATCTGGCTCACGGTGCAAAGAAAATGGCAAAATCGAAAGTGATTGTGAAAAAGCTTTCCAGTATAGAAAATTTTGGAAGCATGAATATATTATGCTCTGATAAAACGGGAACACTTACAGAGGGTGAAGTGAAGGTAAAGGGTTTCATGAATGCATCTGGCAACAACAGCGATAAAACATTATTATATAGTTACCTGAATTCATTCTTTGAAACAGGTTTTCAAAACCCGATTGACAAAGCTATTGTAAGTCATGCTACGCCTGATATCAGCGGGTATATAAAAACAGATGAGATCCCTTATGACTTCATTCGTAAACGATTGAGTATTTTAGTAAAGCATGAACAGCGTAATTTATTAATCACAAAGGGAGCCTTTCATAATATCCTGGATGTATGTAGTAAAATAGAAATCGAGGAAGGCAAGCAAGTCGATTTGTCACCCTTTAAAGAAGACCTGGAACACCAATTTCAGGATTTGAGTAAACAGGGTTATAGGGTTATAGGCATCGCATACAAGGATGCGACAGATCGTATCACGAAACAGAGTGAATCAGATCTTGTTTTTCTGGGGTTCATTGTATTGTTTGATCCACCGAAAGAAGGCATTATTGAAACCATACAGGAATTGAATAAGTTAGGGGTGAGTTTGAAGATCATTACTGGCGACAATCAATATGTTACAGCGCAACTCGCAAGTAAGATATTTTCCTACGCTCCAAAGATTTTGACCGGTAAAGAATTGCATAGTATGAGCAATGAAGCACTGCTCCAACAAATTAATACCATCGATATTTTTGCGGACATTGAACCCAATCAAAAAGAACATATCCTCGTTTACTTAAAGAAGAAAGGTAACGTCGTAGGTTATATTGGAGATGGCATAAACGATGCTTCTGCTTTGCATGTAGCAGATGTTGGAATATCTGTAGAAAGTGCGGTAGATGTGGCTAAGCAGTCTGCGGATATTGTTTTGCTGGAGAAGAACCTAAATGTATTGATTGCAGGAGTAAAGGAAGGTAGAAAAACGTTTGCCAATACCATGAAGTATATTTTCATGGCTACGAGTGCCAATTTTGGAAATATGTTTAGCATGGCTGGCATATCTATATTTTTGCCTTTTCTTCCTTTACTGCCTGTACAAATACTGTTGATGAATCTTCTCACGGATCTTCCTGAAATGACCCTTGCTACTGACCATGTAGAGGAAGATCAAATCATTAAACCCAGACGCTGGAACCTTAAATTGGTAAAGTCTTTTATGTTGGTATTCGGATTGCTAAGTTCCGTGTTTGACTTTATTACCTTCGGAATACTCATACTTATCATGCATGCCAATGAAATAGAATTCCGTACAGCTTGGTTCATGGAATCTATTATTTCTGCCTCTGCTATCGTCTTAGTTGTGCGTACGCGTAAGAGCATTTTTAAAAGCAAACCAAGTATGTATTTAGTCCTTTCCGTGATTGCTATTGGCTTAGTCGCTATGATTCTACCTTATACCCCAGTCGGCAAGTTCATGGGGCTATCCGCTATTCCTCTTCATTATTTAGGTGTAATTCTAATGATTGTGTTGGTATATATTGTCAGTACGGAATGGGTTAAAATATTTTTTTATAGAAGGATAGCGAATATGTGAAAAATAAAGCGATAATCATTTCACCGATATAAACTTGACAAGAGCGATGAACAAAATTATAGTATTAGATAAAAGGCCACTTGGCCGACCTGACATCACTGATTTCAGATTTATCCAGGAAGAAATGCCCCAAATTACTGAAGGGGAAATTTTATTGGAAACACTATTTGTTTCTGTAGATCCTTATTTACGGGGCAGAATGAATGATGCTAAATCTTACGTTCCTCCATTTGAATTAAATAAACCCGTACAGTCTACAATCATCGCCAAAGTCATAGGTTCTCATCATGGAGAGTTCAGAGACGGAGATTTTGTGTCGGGAAATTTAGACTGGAAAGAATATCAAACTTCTTCTGGAAAAGGGTTGATAAAATTAAATGCACCACTTGGTGATTTGTCAAAGTACTTGGGTGTATTAGGGATGACTGGGATGACTGCTTACCTGGGATTAACTGAAGTAGGTAAACCCAATGCCGGTGAAACAATTGTGATCTCTGGAGCTGCAGGTGCAGTAGGGAGCGTAGTCGGACAGATTGGAAAAATTTTAGGATGTAGAGTCGTTGGAATAACTAGTACAGATAAAAAAGCAGATTTATTGAAGTCGAAATTCCACTTTGATGAAGTGATTAATTATATAAAGACTCCGGATTTGAAAGTGGCAATTAAAGAAGCGTGCCGTGCTGGAGTGGATATTTATTTTGATAATGTAGGTGGTGAAATATCTGATGCCGTTTTATTCAATATTAATAAATATGCCCGGATACCGCTTTGCGGAGCTATCTCATTGTACAATGAGGTGAATCCAGTAGGCCCGCGTCTCCAACCGATACTCATTATTAAGAGGGCCATGATGCGTGGGTTTTTAGTGTCTGATTTTACTGATCAATTTCCTGCAGCTATTCAACAGTTAGCATTTTGGTTAAAGGAAGGGAAAATTTCGTATGCTGAAACTATCGTGCAAGGTTTTGACAATATTCCACAAGCTTTTATTGATTTGTTTGATGGGAAAAATGAAGGTAAAATGATTGTTAAGGTAAAGTAGAGAGTATTGCCTCAATTAGTTTTATAGCTTTAAATGGTAAATAAATAACCCTCGTTAATATCTATTAACGAGGGCCAGAACAACTAATAAAATAAACAACTTCGACAGCGTTGTATAATCTATTTAGCAGTGGTTTTTGCTTTTAGTATTTGGTGTTCTTTTTCCGCCTTATCTATTGATGTATGGATAGCCTTAGCATGCTCTTTCGCTTTCATTTCATCGTGCTTATCTTTTGCTAGTTCTGCATTCAGTTTATCGTGATGTGCTTTCGCTTCAGCATGATGTTTTTCAATTACTTCATGATGTGCTTTTGCTACCGTTTTGTATTGCTCAGGCATATTCTTTTTTAATTCCTGATGAGATGCTTTAGCATCGTTTAAGGATTTCCCAATTTCACCAGAGTGTTTTTTATGTGTCTCTTTCGTTTTTGATTCTCCGCTGGATATTTTATGAGCATGCTCCTTTATTGAGGCATGATGAGCGGTTAGCTTTGCATGAATTTCTTCTTTTGTTTGTGCAAAAGAGATTGTCGATAGAAGCATTGCTCCACCGATTACTAAGGCATTAAGTGATTTTTTCATGATGATTTGATTCGTTTAAATTATTAATTATTTTTCACTTTATTTATAGTTTGTTGTTCGCTAGGTAATAAGATAGGCTTTGTCATTTATTATGACATGTTTTTTATTTATGGCATTAACTCGCCTGTAATATGTTTTTTCTTTCCTGATATTCATCTTTCGAAATTTCACCGGCAGCAAATCGCTTCATTAAAATATCAAGCGCAGAGTTTCTTGGGCTTCTTTGGCCAGGTATAGTATAAGGAGTAGCGAAGATCCAGAAAATCATGATGAACCAAGCGAACCACCAAACTAAATGCATTCCCCATAAATGATAACCATCGTATAACATAGTTTTAGATTTTAAAGTGAGTATTAATTTGTTGAAAATAATTGGATTAGCTTAAATACCTTCTTAGCACCCAGGCTGTTGTTTCATGTTGTTCCATGATTCCTGTTAGGAAATCAATAGTTCCAGCATCCTTATTTTTAGTGTCCGATTCTTCTATATCTTTCCTTAATTCGCGGATGACTACTTCGTGATCACTCAACAGTTCTTTCATCATTTCCTTTTGGGAAGGATATTTGTTATCAGATTCTTTAAGTCTGGAGTGGTGAATGAACTCTTTCATCGTACCGATGGTCTTACCACCTAGTTTATTGATTCGTTCTGCAATCAGATCAATGGTTTCTTCCAGCTCTGTATATTGGGCTTGGAATAGTTTGTGAAGCTCCATAAAACTTTCACCTGATACATTCCAGTGAAACTTTCTGGTTTTAATGTATAAGGTCATTTCATCTGATAAAGCGATGGAAAGTAAATGAATACTCTTATCAAGGTTTTTTTCTGTGATTCCTATTTTGGGTTTCATTGGTTCTTAGATTTAGTGACTGGAAATGAAAGGCTATAAGTTTGAGACACGATTATTCTACGATTGAGTAATCGTATTCAACAACCAATTCATTGTCTACATCCCATACATCTAATGCATTCCATGTTATTCTGGCAGCTTCTGTTTTTTGGTATAATGATTTCAAGGTACCCGTTAGTGTTACTTCAGTGGCAATTTCATTGTCGTTTTTACTCCATGAATTGCCAAAGTTAATTTCTATTTTCTCTACTACAGCTTTTACTTCTGCAACATTTCTGGCGGCACTTTCAGCCTCTATTTTTTTAGAATAACTATTTACTGTTCCTGTCAGTGTGATGACACCGTCTTGAGCGATAACACCGATCTCTGCGGCTTTCAATAAAGGTTCCCATTTTATGGCATCCTGAACGTCTTTTTGTAAGGTTTCATTGCTTTTCATATTTCTGTTATTGCATGCTGCAATGAGTTTCGCAACAGTATAAATGTGAGTATTATAATTAAACATGATGTTACAAATTTTTGAATATAAGTATCAACATTCACACATCATAAATATTAAAAACCTATTGAAGCTTCCAGTATAAATCCGTCAAATTTTCCACCGGATCGAATATCAGTCGATAAGAAATTTTGGTATTGTTGGTTTACGTATTCTCCTTTAAGCATTATATTTTTGGTGATGAACCATCCCACTGAAGCTGCCGCACGATTGATAGTAATGTCATTGGTGTTGAATGCTTGTCTTGTGGTTAAAGAATTATAACGTAGACCAACCCAGAAGTTTTCTTTTCCTTGTGGAAATCGATAAATGATATCAGCTGCATATTGGGTAGCCTTGCGCATCTCTTTTTCAGTGATCAATCTTCCTTGAGCCATTTCAAATGTTCCAAATAATTCTAAACCTTTGTATTTAATAAACGGGTTAATCATAAACGTATTGACCTGTTGGCTAAACTGTGGATTATGTCTTCCAGACCATGCATTGCCATCAGAAGTGGCAAGCGTATTTTCCATCACATAGAAATAGTGCGAGCCGGTTCTGTCTCCGAAAAATAAGGTGTTGTTATTTGCACTACGAACAGAATAAACTGATCCTGTAATCCTAAATCTTAAGTCTTCTGTTAATTGTTTGTCGTATCCTACTTTACCATGAAAGGCAGGTGGGTAGGCATTGGCTTTTCCAGTGGCAGAGTCTATCTTGGTTGAAGTAACTACTGTCGGATTTAGCTCTCCATTGGTTATACCTACCATGGCCATTAATCCGTTTTTATTGTGGTAATAAACTTCGCCTCCAATTTCTGTTGTAAATTCGTCCATAATATAATTTTCGACAAATGGATTATAAATGGCGTTACCCCCATCACTTCTTCTGAAATGCTGATCTCCATAATCTACTTCATAATCGCCGACCTTTATAGTAAAGTTTTGCATGAGTCTGTCAATAAAAATACTTTTTAGAAAAGTAAGTTTGTCAAACTGTATGTAACCTCCTTTAACCCATACTTCCTGATGATGACGAGCCGATAAATACATGGTCATATTCAACCGTATACCATCATATAGCTGTGCATCGATATTTAGGTTAGCCATGGCAAGATTAAATCCATTGTTAATTCCAATCAGTTTATTAGTATTGACGCCATTTGCATCATAGACTGGGGTAGCATTGTTTTGATGATTTAAGCCTTGGAAGTCTTGAGTAAAATTTCCACCCACTCTTACTTTGATTCCATCAAATACGTTCGTATCTATTTTCGTAGTTTCATAGGTGTTTATACCTGTTTGGTTATTAGGACGAAAATATTGCAAAGGAGCTTGTTGAGCATTTACTGAGAGACTCACAGTTAATGCAACTATAAGTAATGCAACCTTGATTGACTTTTTGGGTAGGAGTTGATTCATTGAAGTAGCTTTGGGCTTAGTTTGAGACCATGAAATTCGTTTTAAAATGTATTGTGACCTCGTCACCGGTTTTTAGTGTTCCTAAAAGCGCTGTAGGTGGTTCTATACCATAATCTGTCATTTTAATCTTCTTTGATCCTTCGAATGTCATCTTGCGACGTTCTTCCATGAACAGATGTACTTGCATGTCGATCGGTTTGGTTACACCGGCAATAGTCAGGTTAGCTTTTACGGTAAATGATTTTTCATGAGCTTCTAATTTAATGGCTTCAATAGGATTTGTAAGAGTGAAAATAATATCAGGATTGTTATCTGCTTTCAATGCCTTATAAGTATTATGATTCATGATTGATCCTTCTTCGCTTATAATCGATTTTACATTGAATCGTATATCGATTTTATTTAAATCGAAACTTTTATCTGTGTTCCATATTACTTCAGCGTTGCCTGATACGATTTCTACTTTTTCATCCCACTCATGTAAGTTAGACGTGCCATGAATAGTAATCGCATAATCTTTGGTGAGAGTATATGTATTTTTAATGAAAGCAGCAGCGCTTATGAAAATGATGGCAATGATCATTAAAATGTAATTTTTAAACTGCCTTGTTTTTTCTTTCATAGATGATATTTTTAATTGTGTTTAACTACAATGGATTACAGGATATTTTTTTTGTAATAAGATGGATCGATTTCAATGATGTAGTTTAATCACTACACTAAGTAAAGTTAATGACTAAGCCATCAGGTGTTTTATATAACAGTTGAAATAAGTATCATCATTCACTGATTAAGAAGTGCTTTAATTGTTTTCTTAAGAATGGATGTCATTTGAAAAATAGAAATCTATAGCCTATTTAAAAATTTAGAATTAGTGACTTAGTTCCCATAATATAGATTTTTATAGGTCATTGGTTGATGTGTTACCATTAAATCAATAAGAGATTTCCAAGCAGGTTTCTTGCTGTACCTATTGTTAAACCTAAAACAAAACTCATCTAGATATC